>JAOPYV010000052.1 GCA_025964435.1 Thermoleophilia bacterium
CTGGGCATCGTGAGCATCGCGCTCCAGCCAGTCCTCGATCCACGACCCGATGTCACGTGCGTCGCGGACAACGAGCCGTCCTCGGGATTCAGGGATGGGGACAAGGACTGCAACATCTCCCAGGCCAGCTCGGAAGAGATCAACGACTGGGACTCCGCACCCAAGCCGTTCCGGATCATCGGAGTCGCGCTGATCCTCGCGGGGATCGTCACCGCCGTAGTCGCCTTCGTGCGCAGCAGGCGCAGCGACGGGCCGCCGGCAGGCCCGGCTGGCTGAGCGCAGCGGAGAGCTACCAACGGCGCCCGAGCCCACCAAATCTCCGAGGCGCGGCGCCAGCCGCGCCCATCGTCACTCGGATTCGGCGCCGAGGAGCAGCCGAGCGGCGCAGCCGCGAGCAGCCGACGACAACGCAGGATCCCTCCGCCTGCGGCGAGGGCGACGAGCGGCCGAGCGCGCAGCGCTCAGGCCAGCGAGGAGCCCGAGACGCAGCAATGGGCGCCCCGAAGGGCGCCCATTGGAGTTCGCGCAGCGGACGCGGAGGGATTCGAACCCTCGATACGCTTTAAGGGCGCATACACGATTTCCAATCGTGCTCCTTCAGCCACTCGGACACGCGTCCATTCCGTGCAAGACGCCATCCTACAGAGCGGCAACCCCCGACGCATCCCCGTTGACGCTGCTCAGCATCCGGGTTCCACTGGAGCCGCAGCCACGCCGAGCTGTATCCCGTGGGGGGAATATTCGATGAGCGCCATTGCGCCGTCCGCATCCTGTTCGATGGCACCACCGCCCGGTAAAGGCGGCTCGGTCGCGCCCAGCCGCGGCCTCGTCGCCACGCCGGAGCTGATCCAGCGCATCCAGGACGTCACCACGCGCCTCGCCGCACTCATGCAGGCGCTCGCTGGCCAGCAGGCGCTCACGCCGCCACCGACGACGACGCCCACGACTCCGGCGCTGCCCGGCCCGCCCGCACCCAACTCACTTCCCACGGCGCCGCCCGTCGCGCCGGTCGCGCCCGGCACGGTCCAGACCGCAGATCCACTGCAGGGCTTTGGCGGCACCGGCGATCCCGCCGAGCGCGCACTGCTCGGCGCGACGATGAACAAGCTCGGCACGACATCGGTCGGCCAGTCGCTGCTCAACTCGGTGCGCAACAAGGGCGTGAACCTCGACATCGTCTCCGACGCCGAGTTCAACCAGCGCTCGAAGGGCGCGACCGACGCGGTCGGCGTCTTCATCGGCAGCTCTACGGCCCCACCGACGGTGCTCGTGCGCGGCTCCGCGCTGAGCGCCAACTCCGAGAAGCAGCTCACGCACATCCTCAGCCATGAGCTGACCCATGCCGCACAGTGGGTCAGCGGCGAGACCAAGGGCGGCTACGCGCAGACCGCCGGCGCCGCAGCCAGCGGCATGAGCGCCGCGCAGCTCCAGGTCGGCGGCGTGCTCCAGCTCGAATCCGGGGCGGAGTTCGTCGCGAGCGCGATCGCGGCGCAGATCTCGGATCCGGTCACCTTCCAGCAGAAGGCGGCGGGCAACCTCGCAGGCGCCTATGCGATCAACTGGCAGTCGGTCAGCGACGGGGGCTACAACCCGCAGAAGCTCGCGATCGCCCAGGTCGTGTCGCCGACGGCGATGGGGCTCGTCCAGCAGGGCCTTGCCACGCGCTGACGTGGGTCAGCGGGGAAACAAGGTGCGATGGCGGCTCCCGTAGGCGGAGGGGGAGGGATTTGAACCCTCGGAAGGCTTGCACCCTCAACGGTTTTCGAGACCGTCCCGTTCGACCGCTCCGGCACCCCTCCATGTAGGGAGCCGCCATCGCAACGGAGAAGGAGGGATTCGAACCCTCGATAGAGGTTGACCCCCTATACCTCCTTAGCAGGGAGGCGCCTTCAGCCACTCGGCCACTTCTCCAGATGCTGCGCACCCTACCGTATGGCGGGCCCGTCATGAAGAGCGTCGGTCGGATCAGGCAGGCAGCGACCAGTCGATCGGCGGCTCACCGCGTGCAATCAACCACTCGTTGACGCGGCTGTAGTTGCCACAGCCGTGGAAGCCGCGCGAGGCGGAGAGCGGCGACGGGTGGGCTGCACGCAGCACGAGGTGGCGCGATTCGTCGATCAGGTCGGCGCGCGCCTGGGCGTGCTTGCCCCAGAGCAGGAAGACGATGCCCTCGCGCTGCTGCGACAGCGCGCGCACGGCGGCGTCGGTCAGCGTGCGCCAGCCGGCGGCGGAGTGCGAACCCGCCTCGCCCGCGCGCACCGTCAACGACGTGTTGAGCAGCAGCACGCCGCGATCGGCCCAGGCCGACAGGTCGCCATGCGCCGGCCGAGCGAGCCCGAGATCTCGCTCGAGCTCGGTGAAGACGTTGCGCAGCGACGGCGGGATGACGACGCCGCGTGGCACGGCGAAGGCGAGACCATTCGCCTGCTCCGGCCCGTGGTAGGGGTCCTGACCCAGCACGACGACGCGGACCTGGTCGAACGGCGTGCGCTCGAAGGCGGTCATCCGCAGGGGGTGCGGCGGGTAGATGACCGCGTCATCGGCGATTTCTGCAGACAGGAATGCTCCGAGCGCTGCAAATTCCGGCGATGCCAGTTCGGGAGCCAGTGCGCGACGCCAGCCCGGTTCGAGTGGGGCGACAAGGTCGGTTGTGGCAGGACGAGCTGGCATCTCGCACCATCCTAGGCTGGATGCGGCGTTTCGGACATGGAATCAGTTCGATGGGCCGTTCGGCCTATTCACTCGTGATTCCTCATGGTGCAGGCGTTTTCGTGCCGATACCGCCTATACGTGTCACCACTCCTGCAGAACCAGCTTGATCGCCTCCTCCGCTTCGCCGCTGCGCGACGCGTCGGCATCCTCGCGCTGGTCGCGATCCTCATCGTCGCGGTGCCGACCGCGAGCGCGGCCCGCGCCAAGCTCATCCACGGCAAGACGCTGAAGAATCGCTCCGTCTCCGGCATGAAGCTCGGCCTCCACTCGATCACGAGCATGCACATCAAGAATGGTCAGGTGCTCTCGGCCGACATCCGTGACAGCAACATCATGGGCGTCGACGTCAAGAACGGCTCGATCACCGGCGCCGACCTCGCACCCAAGACGATCACCGGCAGCCTGATCGCCGACCAGACGATCAGCGGCACTTCGATCAAGGACGGCACGATCGCCGCCAACGACCTTGCCCCCGGCGCAATCGATGCGCTGCGTACGTCGGTGTCGACCTCCCTCATCTCGGGCGCGATCACCGCTGACCTGATCGGCGACGGTTCGGTGACCGCCAGCAAGATTGCGGCCAACTCGATCACCGGCGCGACGATCGCCAACGGTTCGATCACCGCGGCCGACCTCTCGGCTGGTGCCGTCTCCGGGGCGACGATTGCCGACGGATCGATCCACACCAACGACCTGGCCGACGACGCCGTGGACACCGACAAGATCGTCGATGGCGCCGTGGACAACGCCAAGCTCGCGGATGGTTCGGTCGATGGCACCAAGCTCGTCGATGGGGCCGTGACTGGCGCCAAGCTCGCAACTGACACGATCGACGGATCACACCTCCTCGATGGCGGCGTTGGCAGCGACGACCTGGCGAACGATTCGATCCTGACCAACCACATCGCCGACGGCACGATCACCGAGGACGACCTCGACCCGTCGATCGTGCTCGGTGGTGGCGGCGGTGGCCCGCTCGCCGACGACGAGGTGACGACGCAGAAGATCTTCGACGGCGCCGTGACCGCGCCCAAGCTCGGCGCCGGCGCAGTGACGGCCAGCGCGATCCTCGACGGCTCGATCATCAACGCCGACCTTGGCGACGATTCGGTGACGAGCATCAAGATCGTCGATGGCACGATCGACACGGCCGATCTCAAGGACCAGGCAGTGACGAGCCTGAATATCGCAGACGGCACGATCGCTGGATCGGACATCGCGCTGAGCACGATCAACAGCACGCGCATCGCGGCCGGTGGCATCTCGATGAACAACCTTGCCGACGATGCCGTCCGCACGGCAAAGATCTACAACGGCACGATCCTCGCCGAAGACATCGCAATGGGTGCGATCACCACCGCGACGATCCAGAACGGCACCATCAAGGCCGAGGATTTGGCGGCGGGGGCGCTCGACGCCTCTGCGATCGCGGACGGCACGCTGCCCGCCGGCAAGCTCATCGCCGATTCGGTCTCGGCCACGCAGCTCGCGCCAGCCGCCGTCGACACGTCGGAGCTCAAGGACGGCTCGGTGACGCTCGCCAAGCTCGCTGGTGACGCGGTCGACACGACGAAGGTGCTCGACGGCTCGCTTGAGGCCGAGGACCTGTCCACCGCAGCACGCGCTGCGCTCGCAGCGCCCCCCGGTGGCGGCGCGGGAACGATCTATCGCAAGTCCTTCTCCAACGTCGCTGTCGTCGCGGCAGGCAGTGGTCAGAACATCGACGTGACGTGCACGAACCCGACCGACATCGCAATCAGTGGCGGCATTGCGTACGTCAGTGGCGGCACGGCGACGGTGCGCAACACATTCAACAGCCCTTGGAGCGGGCCGACACCGGCCGTCGCCAGCGGCTGGTCGATCGGCGTCTACTCGGGCAGCGGAACCGTTACCGTCCAGCCCTGGGTCGTGTGCGTCACGCCCTGACGGGCGTCAGCGCCCGACGGTCTTGATGAGCTCGGCGAGCTCACCGCTCTCGGCCATCTCGGTGACGATGTCGCAGCCGCCCACGAGCGTGCCGCCGACGAACAGCTGCGGCACGGTCGGCCACTCCGAGTACTCGGTGAGCACTTCGCGGATGCGCGGATCGACGAGCACGTTGACGGCGGAGAAGGATGCCTCGGCCGAATCGAGCGCCTGCACCGTGCGGGCGGAGAAGCCGCAGTAGGGCGCGTCGGGCGTGCCCTTCATGAACAGGAGCACGGGCACGTCGTTGATCTTCTGGATGACTTCGGCCTTGAGCTCATCGCGGTCGAGAACGTTGCCGGACGGTGCGTCGGTCATGTCAGTGCTCCTGTGTGGGGATACGCGTGGTGAGTGCCAGCGCGTGGATCGAATGGTCGCCCATGTCGCCGTCGAGCGCACGATAGACGAGCTTGTGCTGCTCAACGCGGCCGATGCCACGGAACAGCTCGCTCTCGACCTCGGCGCGGAAATGGTCGCCGGTGCCGGTGTAGTCAACGACGCTGACGGTCGCGCCGGGCAGGGCGGTGAGGATGCGATCGATGACGTAGGACTCGGTGGGCATGGCCATATCATCGCATTCCCCGGGGCTGGGCGGGTCCGGGTCCTGCAACCATGCGGCGTCGTGGCTCGATACACCGGTATGGGGGGAGTACCGGGGATCCTGCGCTTTGGGATAGCTGCGACGTCGATTGGCGTGGCAGGAAGCGTTGCGCTCCATCTCACCTCCCGGCACGGCGAGGCACTCGAAGCCACCCGCGCGGCGCGCAACGAGGGCGTCAAGCCGAGCAAGCAGGAGCTGCCGAGCGATGAGCTGTCGGCCAACGCCGACGGCCTGGCCCGTCTGCTCGCCGTCGGCACTGCGGTCGGCAGCCTCGCGCTGGCGGGTGCCTTCGCGCTCGGCAAGCGGCCTGGCGCCGCCATCGCATCGCTGGGGGTCGCAACGGGCGCGGCGGGAGCAGCGCTGCTGGGCGGCTCGGGACCGCTCCACACCCGGATCGAGCGCAATGCCGCATCGACGCTCCAGTTCGTCAGCTCACGCCTGCACGCCGAGATGCAGCCGACGCGGCCCGACTTCGCCACGCAGCTGCCGACCGTCGATTCCAGCGCTGCCGCGAAGCCGCCGCGCCCGAGCGAGCAGGAGCTGCGCGCGGCGAAGCTCAAGCACGTGCCCGGCACGCCCGACCTCGACGAGGCGAAGCGCCAGGCCGATGCCGTCATCGCGAAGATCGACTGGGACAAGCAGGACATCCTGATGTGGCTGCCCGGCACCTACACGCACAACATGGCCAACAACTGGATCAAGTACGGCGAGGAGCGCTTCACCGACGGCTCGGTCGTGATGATGGACTACCCCGCGACGCTCGACTTCGAGAGCAGCGTCTCGACCGGCATGGAGACGCTGCGGCTCGTGCTCGCGGAGGTGGCGCGGCGCGACGGTGACCACCGCGTGATGCTCGGCGGCCACAGCCAGGGCGCATGGATCATCGGCGATGCGATGGCGACGCCCGAGATTCGCGGCATGGTCGATCGCGCAGTGCTGTACGGCAACCCCGGGCTCGCGAGGGAGCACTACGACGATCGCGACGATGCGCAGGTCGTGGAGCTCAACGATCCCAACGACGTGATCGCCGCCAAGGTCGCGGACCGCGCCGGATTCATCGACGCGATGGGCGCGATGGAGCAGGGCATCGACGCGACGAACGTGCTCGGCGCAGTCGGCAACACGTTGGCGAATCCGAAGGTGTCGGCGTACTGGGCCGTGGCATCGATGGATGCCGAGCGGTGGGTGCACAGCGACCCGCACCAGTACTACTACGCCTACCGCGACGGGCTGTCATGGCTCGACACGGGCACGGTCGAACCGAAGTCGTAGCTGCTCGCCGATGCGCGGCTCGGCATCCTCGTCGTCGGGCTCCGATGCCCCACGGTCGAAGGCGGCGACCCGCACGCCGAGCAGGCGCACCGGCTGGGCAGGGGCGTACTCGCGCAGCAGCTCGATCGCGATGTCAGCGACGTACTCGTAGTGGTTGGTCGGCGCCTCGATCGTGCGGGCACGGGTCGCGGTGCTGAAGTCGGCGAGCCGGACCTTGATCCCGATCGTGCGGCCGCGCAGCTCGCGTGATGTCAGTCGCTCGCAGAGCTCGGCGGTCAGCTCGCGCATCCGCTCCTCGAGCTCCTCCAGGTCGGCGATGTCGATGTCGAAGGTCGTCTCCTCCGACACCGACTTGACCTCGCGGTGCGGCTGCACCACGCCCGCGTGCTCGAAGGCGGCGCGGGCCTGCAGCTCGAGCCCGCGGCGCTCGCCGAACTTCCGTGCCAGCAATGACTGGTCGGCATCGCGCAGGGCGGCCAGCGATCCAATGCCGAGCGCATCGAGCGCGTCGGCGGTCTTGGGGCCGATGCCCGGGATGATGCGCGGCGCGGCGGTGGCGAAGATCTCGCAGCACTGCTCGCGCGACGCGACGTTGAAGGCGGCCGGCTTGCGGTAGTCGCTCAGCACCTTGGCGCAGAGCTTGTTCGGGCCGATGCCGACGCTGTAGGTGAGCCCGACCTGCTCGCGGATCTCGGCGACGAGCTCGCGCATGGCGCGCACCGGGTTCTCCAGCTCGGTGATGTCGAGGTAGGCCTCGTCCAGCGAGAGCGGCTCGATCGTCGGGCAGGCGCGCTCCATCAGCTCCATCGCGCGGCGCGAATAGGCCTTGTAGAGCGTGAAGTCGGGAGCCAGGAAGACGGCGTGCGGGCACAGCTGGCGCGCGCGTGCGGCGGGCTGGGCCGAGCCGATCCCGAACGTGCGGGCCTCGTAGCTGGCGGTGGTGACGATGCTGCGTGGGCCGGAGCCGGCGACGACGACGGGCTTGCCGGCGAGCGAGGGGTCCTCGAGCAGGTGCACGCTGGCGTAGAAGGCGTCGGCGTCGACGTGGGCGATGACGCGACGCGGGGCGAGCTGGGTGCCGGGTGACGCCATGGTCGACATCATAGGCGCGGCTGCGGCACCGCTTCGCTACAGCTCGACGCGGTGGACGAGCACGGTGGGGCGCACGTCGAGGTCCCAGACCTCGACGCTGGCGAGCGAGCCGGTGAGCGGCAGCTCCGCGCTGACCTGCTCGAGCGCCGCGACGCGGTGCGGCTCGGCCACGGCGTAGGCGAGCGTCAGGTGCGGTGTCCAGGGACGCGCGAGCATCACCGGGTCGAGCTCCTCCTCGGGAATCGCCTGAGCGACTGCAGCGCGCGCGGCATGGAGCGGCCCACCGTCGGCGGGCTCGACGTAGACGATCCGGCCACCACCGAAGGTGTCAGCCGAGCGCAGGTCGAGCTCACGTGCGGCGCCGGCGAGCTGGACGGCTGCTGCGAGCGCGGCAGTGTGGGACGGCGAGGCGCTGCGCAGCATCGTCAGGTGCGGATGGAAGCGCGGCGCCGTGGCGGCTCCGGGCGCGATCAGGCCCGCCGCCTCGAGCCGCGCCGCGATCGCCCGCAGGGCTGCATCGAGCAGGGCGTCGGGTCGCAGCTCATAGCTGTAGCGCTGCCGCGGATCGTGCACGAAGCTGGTCGACGGCCTCTCCTTCACGGCGCGACCAGCTCGACCTTGATGCGATCTGGATCCTCGAAGAAGACGGCGTAGTAGTCAGGGCCGCCGGCGAACGGATGCTGTGCTGCGTAGAGCACCTCGACTCCGCGCTCCCGGAGGGCGCTCGTCAGCTGATCGACCTGCTCGCGCGATCGCGCGCGAAATGCCAGGTGATTGAGTCCGGTCTGGCCACGATGGAAGGGCGCTGCGAGATGGCGCGGGGCGGTCTGGACGAAGGCCAGCTCGATGCCGTCGACCATCCAGCTGCGACCACGCTCCCACTGCATGTGTGGCGCGTGGCCGAGCCACTCCAAAAGCCAGCCCCAGAAGGCCGATGAGCGCTCGAGGTCGGAGACGTTGAGCTCGAGATGGTGCATCACGGCGCGCCGCCCTCGTCGATCCAGCGCAGCTCGATGTGGCGGTAGTCGCAGCGCGGCTCGTAGCCCAGCTCGGCGTAGATGTGGTTCGACGTCGGGTTGGCGAGGTCGGTGAACAGCGAACACCACTGCGCACCTGCGTCGAGCTCGCGCTGCGAGAGCGCTGCCACGACGGCGCTCGCATAGCCGTGGCGACGATGCTCGGGTGGGGTGTAGACCCAGGCGACGCAGGACGAGAACGGCGTGCGTCGATTGATCGCCGCCATCGCGACCGGCTCATCGTCGACGACCCAGACCAGCATGTCCTGCCGCGACTCGAATCGAGCGACGGTCGCCTGGGCCTCGATCGAGGTCAATTCCTCGCCGATGTCCTGGACGAAGGCCGTGCACCAGCGAAGGAGCAGGTCCGTGTCCGCCGCGGCGACCGCACGTGCAGCGCCACCGGGTGCGCGCGGCGGGCGCAGCGCATGGAGCTCGAAGGCACGCAGGTCGCGCAGGGTGCGCGTCTCGACACCGGTCTCGCCGTGCCATGCGGCGGCGAACGGGATGCTGCATCGCGCGGCACCATTCACGCTCGTGGGTGACATCTGCCTGCTGCGCATGGCGCGGACGAACTGCGCGTAGTCGATCTCAGCCTCGTCGCGGAAGCCGACGATCAGGGCTGGATGGCGACCGGTTCGCATCACCAGCGCGCTCGGCTCGTCGCCCTCCATGCCGAGCAGCATGATGACGTCGTCGCCCCAGATCGCAGGCTCGGTCAGCAGCCGGCTGAGCAGGCCGAAGGCGAGCTCGCCTTCGGCGCCTGCGGCAACCAGGTGGCCTTCCAGTCGATCGAGCGTGGCCTGCGCGCTCGGGAGGGTGATGGTTTCCATGCGACATGCTCGCACGCCAGCATCGTGGTGCGCGGTCCGGAAGAAGCCGGGGAGACCCGCCGAAACCGACGCGAGAGTGTCACTGACTGCCCTAGGATCCCAGCTGGAGCGTGAGATACTCGAGCCCTCCACTGACATCTGTCACGCACGGAAGCGAACCCCATGACGACCGTCTCCCAGATCAGCACCTTCACCCCGTACACGACGCGCAACGGCGAGCCGATCCCCCGGCCCGGCCGCGACGCGAAGCGACGCTCGCACGCGCACGCCGGCCAGGGAGCCGCCCTGCTCGCCGCGACGCAGACGCTCCCGTTCGCCGTCGGCGGCTCGCTGCGCGTCTCCAACGGCCTGCTCTTCCCGATCGCCGGCGCTGCACTCGGCGCCTTGCTGCTCGGTGCCCCCGGCGTCTTCCTCGGCGGCATTGCCGGCTGGCTGTTCGCCCGCCGATGACACGTCAGTCGGGCATCCCCAGCAGCGCCATCCGATAGCCGAGCAGTGATGCGCGCCAGCGCGGCGTCAGCCCTGCCGCTTCGAACAGCAGCTTGAGCTCGGCAGGCGTGTAGGCACGCAGCACCGACACCGGACCATCGAACCGGGTCAGCTCATTGCGGGTGACCGTGTGCGAGAGCAGCTTCGCGACGATCCACGGATGCCATGCGCGTATCAGGTCGTTCACGAGCACGGCGGAGCTGACGCGGCGCATCTCCCGCAGCACCTGGAGCGCCTCGGCCGGCTGGAAATGGTGCAGCATCAGCGAGCACGTCGCGATATCGAACGCGCCATCGTCGAACGGCAGGTCGAGCGCGTTGCCGAGCACGAGCTCCACGCGCCCCTCCGTGCGGCGCGCCGCCTCCTCGAGCGTGAACGGCTGGACGTCGAGGCCGGTCACCTCGACTGCCCGACCCAGCTCGTCGCAGTGCGCGACGACCGCGCGCGGAATGTCAGCGGCGCCGGTTGCCACGTCGAGCACGCGCAGCGGTCGCTCCGCCACCGGTCGCTGACGAAGCGCCGCGTCGATGCCGCGCAGCGTCAGGTCCGCGCCACCGAGCAGTCGATTCAGGCGCGTCAGGTCATCGAGCGCACCGGATACCGCCGCCGGGTCGGCGGTTGGCTCATCCATGTGCTCGGCGACGTCGATCCTGTTGGGCCGAAGCGGCATGCGCGTACTCAGGGCGTGTCCTCGGGAGTGGTCTCGTCCGTCGCGTCGTCGGCGGGAGCATCCTCCGGCGCGACCTCATCGGCTGCGTCATCTGCCGCGTCATCTGCCGCGTCGTCAGCCGCGTCGTCAGCCGGCGCATCGGAGTCGTCGGCGCCCGAGTCGTCTTCCGTCGCATCGTCTTCCGGCTGCTCGATCGTGGACGAGTTGTCCACGTCGCCGCTGTCGTCGTCGTCGCCGAACACGAGGAACAGCAGCAGCACGATCAGCGCCAGCGCGACGACCATGCCGATCATGAATCCGGCGCCGCGGCCGTCGCCCGGGCCAGGGCCTGGGCCTGGGCCTGCGGGTCCGGTCTCCTCGATGATCTCCGTGCGACGCGCCATGCGGTTCCCTTCATTGCGTTCCCGAGGAGATGTCCCGATCCGGGTCGGTCAAACCCGGCGCGCGCGGCTGCTGCTTCAGGGGAGGCGGAAGTCGAACCGGTACTGCTGCGTGGATCCGTTCGATTCGACGGGCGCGATCACGTTGTCCTCGTCGAATAGCCCTGTGCTGTCCTCGTCCTGGTCGGAGACGCCCGGGACATAGAGCTGGGTCGTGAGCAGCTCGCCGCCATCGCCCGACAGCTTCACGTGGATGTGTTCGGTGCGACCCGTGTAGGCGCCGGGGACGACGGTGCGCAGCTCGTAGCCGCCAGTGGCGTTGGTCAGCTGGTGTCCACGGAACCGGAAGCCATCGTTGTCGTAGACACCGTCGGCGTCGGTCTGCCAGAAGTCGATGCGCAGGCCAGCTGCTGGCGCGCACGCTGCGTCGTAGACCGCGCCGCGCACCACGATCACGTCGCCATCGCCGTCCTGCGCGAGGTCGGCTTTCCGGGGCGCGCCGGGCGAGAAGTACGGACCCTCCGTCTGCGCCGGGGTGGGCGCCGCGGGGCATGCGTCGGCGGCGCCGGCGGGTGCGGCGTCCTGCTCGGTGGTTGCCGGGGCGGGGGCGCGCGTGGACGTGGTCGACTCCGGCTCGGTGTCGGAGCCGTAATCGCCGCAGCCGCCGAGCGCGAGCGCGAGCGCCATGATCGTCATGTATCGGAACGGGGACATGTCGCCCTCCGTCTCCCCGGTGCGGGCCCGGTTAGGCGACGACGATGCTGACGGCGAGTCCGTCGCCGATCGGCAGCACGTTCGACTGCAGGCGCGGTTCGTTCGCGAGGAACTCGTGGTAGGCACGCAGGGCGTTGACGTGGTCGCTCTCGACGTCAGGCTTGCCGATCTTGCTGGCTGCCGCGACGTTGTCGGCGATGATCGTGCCGCCGGGTCGCATCTTCGGGATCAGCTGGCGCGCGTACTCGACGTAGCCGCCCTTGTCCGCGTCGATGAAGGCGAGGTCCCAGGGCCCGTCGAGCGTCGCGAGCGTGTCGCTCGCAGGGCCGCGATGCACGGTCACGCGATCGGTCAGGCCGACGCGCTCGAACAGCGCCTCGGCCGCGTCGGCGTGGACGTCCTCGAGCTCGAGCGTGTCGAGGTGGCCGTCGGACGGGAGCGCACGGGCCATCCACGTCGCGCTGTAGCCGAACAGCGTTCCCACCTCGATGATGCGGCGTGCTCCAGCAAGTCGCACGAGCGTCGCAAGCGTGGCGCCGGTGTCGCTCGGCACCTCGATCAGCGGGCCGCGCTCAGCGAAGGCCTCGCGGGCGGCGATGAGCGCCTCGTCCTCGCGCCAGTAGCGCTCGCCGAGCCATTCACGCGTCTGGACATCGATCTCGTACACGGAATTCCTCCACGTCGTCTATCGCGTCTCGCAACGGAGGGGGTGGGATTCGAACCCACGGAAAGCTTGCACCTTCAACGGTTTTCAAGACCGTCACCTTCGACCGCTCGGTCACCCCTCCAGGGACGCCAGCATAGCATTCCGCCTCGGCCATCCACGACCCCTCAGAGGACCTGAATCGGGCCGCAGACCGCTGCACGAAAACCCAGCCGCTAGTCGAACTGCGCCAGCACCGTCAGCCAAAAGAGGGCGAGTGCGATCGTCGTCGCTGCATGGATGGACATCACGATGATGACGACGCGCCCCCAGGACCCGATCCAGATCAACACCGTGGCGACGATCCACCAGGCAATCGAGAGTGCGCCGATCACCAAGCCTGAAAGCAGGGGATCCCAGCCGGTGAAGGCGACGAGGAACATGCCTGCGAGCGCTGCCGCCAACGGGGCGGCGAGGAGCCAATACGCAGTGGACAACGAGATCCACACCCAACCAACGGTCGTGGGGTTCGCCGCCCTCACTCGCTGAGCTCAAAGCGCAGGCGGGCGATCATCAGCTCGCCGTCCTTGACCGGCTGCAGCGAGAGCTTCGTGGCGACGTTGCCGATCGCGGCTTCGGAGGTCCACTCGGTGCTCGAGGAGTCGGCGGCGTCCTCGAGCCCGCTCGTCTCCAGCTCGAGCCCCTTCGCCCACTCCGCCGCGCGCTCGGCGGCGCGCTTCGGCGATTCGGCCGGGCCGCGCAGGCTGACGCTGTCGGCGACGCCGTCCTCGACGGTGACGACGGCCTTGGTGACCGGTGAGCCGAGCCGCTTACCCTGCGGCAGGCGCAGCTCGACGCGCTCGGAGTCGTAGTCGTAGAAGCCGGGGAAGCCGGGCATCTCCTCACCGGGCAGCGACTTCTCGGCGATCGTCTCGCGCAGGTCGAGCGTCAGCGTGTCGGGGTCGGCGCTGGCGCTGCCCCACAGGATCCCGACGATCGGCACGGCAAGCACGACGGCGATGAGCGCGATGGCGGTGCGCAGCAGCCAGCGCGAGGGCGCAGCGCCTGCACGGCGACGCGCGCCGTAGACGAGCAGCAGCACGATCGCGACGACGAGCAGGATCGCCAGCGCGGCGATCATGAACAGCAGGACGAATGCGGCGCCGATCGAGCCGAGTCCCATCAGATACCGCGGAGCGTGGTTGCAGTCATGGAAAGAACCTTACGACATGGCGGCGTAGGATCCCCCCATGGCCCGCTCCGACAAGCACCTACCCGTCCCACCCGCGCCGCCGCGGCTCGCACGCGAGCGCGCCACGCTCGGGGCTGAGGAGCTGGAGCTGCTCGACGATCGACCCGAGATCACCGAGGTCGCACTCTCGGGCGATGCGCTCGCGGGACGCGACCTGAGCGGCTCGAGCTGGCAGGACGTCGAGGCGACCGACCTCGACCTCTCGGGCGCGACGCTCGAGCACGCGAGCCTGATGGACGTCGCCTTCACGCGCTCGGACCTCGCCAACGTCGCGCTGCGCGGCAGTGCGATCGTGCGTGCGTCGTTCGTGCATGGACGCACGCTCGGCTTCGGGATCGCCGATGGCCGGATGCAGGACGTCACCTTCGACGAGACGCAGCTCGACCTCGCCAACTTCCGCTTCGCCAAGCTGGCCTGCGTCGTGTTCCGCGGCTGCCGCATGCACGAGGCGGACTTCTCCTCCGCGGAGCTCAAGTCAGTCGTCTTCGATCACTGCGACCTGAGCGGTGCCGACTTCTCGCGCGCGACCTTCGAACGCTGCGAGATGCGAGGCTGCACGCTGGATCGGGCGAAGGGCATGGTGAGCTTCGCCGGCATCTCGATGCCCTGGCCCGACGTGATCGACCTCGCGCCACTGCTGGCTGCGGCGGTCGGCATCCACGTGCTCGAGGGCGAGGGCCACGACCCTGCCGAGCCGTGAGGCTCGTCAGCCGTTGGACCAGCCGCACGCGTCGCAGCGCTTGACGATCTTGCGCGGCGCCTGGCTCGGGGCCTGGCCCGGCGCGGAGAAGCCGATCTGCTCGATCTGGGTCACGCCACGGCTGCCGCACTCGGGGCACTGGTCCGTGAAGCGGCCGCAACGGCCGTTGCAGTCGTCGCAGCTCAGCACGTTCGCGGATTCGGGCATGAGGTCCGTCGAATTGCAGTGCGGACAATGCAGCAGGCCGTCGGCCATCCGCACGTTCGGCAGGTCGGCGTCACTGGCTGCGGCGGTAACATCGGGCGGCGTCATGCGACCCATCATGACAGCCCGCTGCGCTCAGGTGGCGGAACGATCGCGCAGCCAGCGCATCCGCACGCCGTTTGCGCCGTAGCGGCGCAGCTCCTCGAGCGTGAACAGGCGCCGCTCGAGCGCGGCGGCGTCGAAGACCGTCGGGCCGGAGCCGAGCACGGTCGGGGCCATCGTGAGGAGAAGCTCGTCGACGCGGTCGACGGCGAGCGCCTGGCCGGCGATGTCGCCGCCACCGCAGATCCAGATCCGCTCGTGACCGGCGGCTTCGATCGCATCGAGGATCGGCGCGATGTCGCCCTCGACACGGGTCACTGGGGTGTCAGCGTCGGCAGCGGCCGCCGCCTCGGCGAGCGCGACGTCGTGGGAGACGAGCCAGATCGGCAGGCCGCGATGCGGCAGGGCCTGCCCTTCCTTCACGAGCCAGCGCTGCGTCGCACTCCCGATGACGATGGCATCGATCGTCGCGATGAACTCGGCGAACTCGGCCTCGTGCTCCCCCGCCGCTTCGAGCAGCGCGAGGAAGGAGAGGTCGTCGCCGGGACCGGCGATCCGGCCGTCGATCGACATCGCGGTGTACCAGGTGACGTACATGCAATGGACTCTACGCCGACCGACTGTAAGGCCAGCCATACACTTCGCTAGACTGGTGGCAGATGAACGTCCTCGAAGCCATCCATGAGCGCCGCACCGTCAAGAAGTACGAGCCGATCCCGGTGCCGCGCGAGCAGCTCGAACGGATCCTCGAGGCGGCGCGCTGGGCGCCCAACCACCGCATGACGCAACCGTGGCGCTTCCGCGTGCTGGGCCCGGTGTCGCTCGGTCGGCTCGCGACGGCCGCCGGTGAGGGTGCCAAGAAGCTGATGCGTGCCCCGACCCTGGTCGTCGCGTCCTACGTGCCAAGCCCGATACCGATCCATGCCGCCGAGGACGAGCAGGCGACGAGCTGCGCGATCTACGCGACGCTGCTCGCCGCGCATGCCGAAGGCGTCAGCTCCTACTGGCGCACGATCAACCTGCTCGACACGGAGGCAGGACGGGTCGCAACCGGCGTGCCCGCCAACGAGCGCGTGCTCGGCCTGCTGCACTTCGGCACGGCGATCGGCGAGCTGCCTGATCCGCCCGAGCGCGGCGGCATCGACGAGTACGTCACCTTCCTCGACTGACACCCGAAGACGCATGGGGCGGCACCGGTGCACCAGCACCGACACCGCCCGCATTGCGCGTCATCGTTCACCCAACGATGAACCCTGTGCCCTTCACGATCTTGAGCGTGCTGGGGATGGTGCGCACGCCGTCGAGCACACCCGGAGCCGGCAGCTTGCCGAGGATGCTGCGGATCCACGCTGCGTGGCGCGCCTCGACCGTGGCGATGCGGCCTGCGGCCTGCGTCACCGCGGTGCTGTGGATGTAGGCGACCTGACCGAGGTAGGCGGCGACGCCGGTCTCCTCGAGCGCGAGGGCGGTAGCGGTGAACGAGTTGTTCGATCCGGTCGTGCCCTTGAAGTTGAACTTCGGGCTCTTGACCGGCGTGCCACCGAGCTGGCGGATCGTGGCGGCGACTGCCTTCACGTGTGCTGCCTCATGACCGGCGACGACCTTGGCGAAGTAGGCGTTGGTGCTGTTGAGCGCACCCTTGCGAACCGCCTCGGCGTAGAACGCGGCCTCGAGGTACTCGAGCGTCAGCGCGTAGTTGAGGATCTTGATGTCGTTGGTCGGGCTGGAGCCGATCTCGCGGGTGGCAGCCATCGAGGCGGCCGGAGCGAGCAGGGACGACGCGGCGACTGCGCCACCGGCGCCGACGGCGAAGCGCTTGAGGAACTGCGCGCGGGTCGTGCCGGATGCGGCGTCAGCGGTCTCGCGAATGGCTCCATCGACGTCGACGCTCTCGATGTCGAGGAGTGGTGTGGTCTGGGTGTCCATGGTCTGCCTCTTTCGTCTGTGAAGTCGCGGCGCTGCCGGATGGCGGCGTCAACGATCGCCACATACGACGGTGACTGACAGGACGGTTTTCGCGATTCGTCGAAACCGCCGAAAGCTCTCCCTCCGCAAAACCGCAGGGTGGTTCGCTGCGGAAGGGACCCCGACGCTCCCGACAACGGGAACCGCTCCACCCACGCAAGGAGACCTGACATGCCCGGATTCATTGGACCCATGGAGATCGCATTCTTCGCGATCATCGCCCTGCTCATCCTCGGCCCGAAGCGCCTGCCTGAGATGGGCAAGTCGCTCGGCCGCAGCCTCAAGGAGTTCAAGAGCTCCGTCTCCGGTGACGGCGACGCGAAGTCCTCCAACGACGAGGTGACGAAGCTGTTCGAGGCGAGCGCCTCGGACGTCGAGACCCCGACCGCCACCCCGGTCGCCGTCGACACCAAGCTCCACGCCTAGGACACTCGGATGTCGGCGATCGGTCTCACCCATGCACGGCGGCTGCCGCGTGCGCTGCGCTCCGCATTCCGCGGGCCGCGGCGCACGCAGGTCGCCGCCGACGAGCAGCTCAAGCTGGTCGACCACCTCGGCGAGCTGCGACGTCGGCTGGTCATCTCGTGCAGCTCGCTGCTCGTCGGCTTCGTGGGCGTGTTCCTGGTCCATACCGAGCTGATCGCGCTGCTCAACGAGCCGCTCAACGGGCTCAAGCCCGTGACGTTGGGGGTGGCCGAGCCGTTCATGACCGCGGTCAAGGTGAGCTTCATGGGCGCGATCGGCATCGCACTGCCGATCCTGCTGTGGCAGCTGTGGGGCTTCATCGCCCCGGCGTGCGAGGCGAAGTGGCGGCGCTCGGTCGCCGGTTACGTGGCGACGGGCACGATCCTGTTCATCACCGGCGTGACCTTCGCCTACATCATCGCGCTGCCGCAGGCCGTCGGCTTCCTGATCAACTTCGACTCCCAGCTCTACGACGTCCAGGTGCGTGCGCAGGAGTACTACACCTTCGCCGCGGCGGTGCTGCTGTCAGTCGGCCTCGTCTTCCAGCTGCCGGTCGTGCTCGTCTCGCTGGTGCGCTTCCGCGTGCTCAAGTACGAGACGCTGCGCTCGAATCGGCGGATCGCCTACGTCGCGCTGGTCGGCCTCGCCGTGCTGATGCCCGGCGTCGATCCGGTGACGACGAGCATGTGGATCGTGCCGCTCGCGATCTTCTACGAGGTCAGCATCCTGCTCGCGCGCCGCTGGGACAAGCAGCGGATCAAGCGCGAGGCGCTCGCGTCTTCCTGATCACTTTCGGTGCGCCGTAGCCGTGCAGCACCTCGGGCACGGCGATCGTCCCGTCCTCGTTCTGGTGGTTCTCGAAGATGGCGGCGATCGTGCGGCCGATCGCGAAGGCCGTGCCATTGAGCGTGTGCACGAACTCGGTGCCCTTCTCGCGGCGCACGCGCGCCTTGAGCCGACGCGCCTGGTAGTCGAGCGTGTTGGAGCAGGAGGTCAGCTCGCGGTAGCGCTGCTGGCCCGGGAACCAGACCTCGATGTCGTACTTCTTCGCCGCAGGTGCGCCGAGGTCGCCGGCGGCGATGTTCACGACGCGATAGGGCAGCTCGAGCGCGGCGATGAGCTCTTCCTCGCGCGCGAGGATGAAGTCGTGCTCGGCGGTCGACTCACCCGGCTCGACGAACGAGAACATCTCGACCTTGTCGAACTGGTGCACGCGGATCAGGCCGCGCGTGTCCTTGCCGGCGGCGCCTGCCTCGCGGCGGAAGCAGCTCGAGACGCCGGCGTAGCGCAGCGGCAGCTCGTCGGCGTCGAGGATCTCGTCCATGTGCAGCGCGGCGAGCGGCACTTCGCTCGTGCCGACCAGGAAGAGGTCGTGGTTCTCCTCCGGGATGCGGTAGACCTGCGCCTCGTCGGCGGGGAAGAAGCCGGTGCCCCAGAGGGATTCCTCGCGCACGAGCACGGGCGGGACGACCGGCACGAAGCCGTGGCCGCCGAGCACGTCGAGCGCGAACTGGGTGAGCGCGTACTGCAGGCGGGCTGCGTCGCCCTTGAGGTAGGCGAAGCGGCTGCCGGAGGTGCGGGCGCCGCGCTCCATGTCGATCACGTCGAGCGCGATGCCGAGGTCGAGGTGGTCGGTCGTGCCGCCCTCGACGATCAGCGGCTCGCCGACGCGGCGCAGCTCGGTGCCCTCGTCCTCGCCGCCGGTCGGCACGTCGTCCTGGACGATGTTGGGGATCGTCACCAGCAGCGCGTCGAGCTGCTCGCTGGCGGTCTTGAGGGCCTCCTCGGTCGCGGCGAGGCGGTCGCCGAGCTCACGGACGGCGGCCTTGGCGGCCTCGACGTCGTCGCCGCGCTTGGCGGCTGCGCCGATCTCCTTGGACGCGGAGTTGCGCTCGGCGCGCAGGTCGTCGGCCTCGGTGTTGAGCCGGCGGCGCGTCTCATCGAGCGTGGTGAACTGGGACAGGTCGATCGAGGCGCCGCGGCGGCGCAGCGATTCTTCGACGACTTCAGGGGTATCGCGGATGAGCTTGATGTCCAACATGTGCGAAGGCTACCCGCTGCGCGTGATGCGCGCGAGGGTCGGCGACCTCGGCGGGCCATGGGCGGCGCGTCGTCGCACTCGACGTGTCGCACATGAGCATCCAATAGGAGACATGAGGTACGACACGTCATGGCGCGGTGGCGTCACGGCGCCGTGGCGTCAGTGCCCGGTGGCCCCGTCATGACGCGGTGGCGTCAGGGCGCGGTCTTGGCGGGTTTGGTCGCGCCGCGGCCGCCGGACTGTTCCTCGGCGGGTGGGCCGGTGCCGGCGACCTGGGCGACGTAGCGCGCCAGCAGGTCGGCTTCCTCGTCGGAGAACTTGCCCTCGAAGGACGGCATGCCGCCGCCGCCGCTGTCGATCTGCTCGCGGACGCGCTCGGCATCGGGCTGGAGCTGGTCGAGGTCGGGGCCGAACGTGCCGGCGGCATTGGCGTCGCCGAGCGAGTGGCAGACGCGACAGGTCGACTGGAAGAGCTGGCGCCCTTCCTCCACGTCGATCGGCTCGGTCTCGTCGTTGATGCTGCTCGAGCCGGGGGCGGTGCAGCCGCCCGCGAACAGCGACAGCGCCGCAAGCAGGGCAAGGAGGGGCAGTCGTCGACGGCGGAAGCGGAGCACGAGGGGTGCATACCCACGCGCGCACGAGGCAATGCAGCTAGAGTTTCTGCCATGGACCTCTCCGCTGAAGCTTCCGCACCCGCCACAGCCCACGCCATCGACACGGACCTGCTGGACCTGATCCAGAACGAGTTCCCGCTCGTGGCACGGCCCTACGCGGCATTCGCGGAGAAGCTGGGCGTCGACGAGGAGCTCGTCATCGCGCGCATCGCCGCGCTGCGCGAGGCCGGCCAGATCCGCCAGATCAGCGCGATCTTCGACACGCGTCGCCTCGGTTACCGCTCGATGCTCGCCGCCGCGACGATCGCCGGCGACCAGGACGCGATCGATCGCGCCGCCGCCATCTTCAGCGCCCACCCGGGCGTCACGCACAACTACCTGCGCGACCACGAGCTCAACGTCTGGTTCACGCTCGCCGTACCGCCGGACTCCAAGATCGGCCTCGAGGCGACGATCGACCTGCTCGGTGAGCTGGCCAACGTCGAGGTCATGCGCCACATGCCGTCGAAGCGCTTCTTCAAGATCGGCGTCGACCTCGACGTGAAGGGCGACCGCAGCCCGGACGCCAAGAAGGTCGTCAAGGCGCCGCAGGTGCAGGCACCCGCAGCCGAATCGCTGACCGACCGCGACAAGGATGCGATCCGCGCGCTGCAGATCGACCTGCCCGCCGTCGCCCGTCCCTTCCTCGAGCTCGCCGAGCAGTACGGCTTCGACGAGGCCGAGCTGCTCAAGCGCGGCCACGCCTTCCTCACGACCGGCCAGATGCGCCGCTTCGCCGCCGTGCTCGCGCACCGCAAGGCGGGCTTCGTCTACAACGGCATGGGCGTCTGGAAGGTCCCGGTCGAGCGCCTCGACGAGATCGGTCAGATCATGGCGGGCTTCCGTGGCGTGTCGCACTGCTACGAGCGCCCGACCTACCCCGGCTGGCCCTACAACATCTTCTCGATGACACACGGCCGCGAGAAGGCCGACTGTGAAAACGTGCTCGAGGCGATCGCCAAGGAGATCGGCGTCACGAAGGACGACTACATCGTCCTGTACTCCACCAAGGAGTACAAGAAGACGCGCGTGTCGTACTTCACGCCTGAGATGTACGCGTGGGAAGACGTCCACGCGCCGCTGCTCAGCCCCTCCTGACGAGAGCGGCCGTGCGCCGGCCGCTTCCCCCCTGCGAGTACCCCCTTGCCGGTTCCGTCGACCCGTCGTACCTTCGAGGAGGAGCTGGGGTCGTCACGGTTGATGCAGACCCCCGGGGAACACACAGTCAGTTGGGGGATCCACCATGGCCACTCGCTCGAGGGCACGTCATTTTCACGCAACCGCCCGCGCACTCAATGCCGCGGCGGCAACACGAGGCGACGCGGACGGCATGCTCGTGACCGCTGAGGTCTCGGATGTCGACATCCAGTCGATCATCGCCGGCTCGATGGCCGGAACCGACACGTCGATCGCCTCGATGTCAGTCGAGCCATCATTGACACCGATCACGCTGCCCGTCAGCGCGATGCCCGCCGAGGAGCTCGTGCACCTGCACGAGGAGCTGCGCTGGGCCGAGAGCAAGCTGATGCAGGCCTCGGAGCGACTGGCCGAGGCGCAGGAAGCCCGCCGCAAGGACCTCGTCGCACTGGCCGTCATGCGGCGCGAGCTGCTCGGCTCCTTCGCTGCCGAGCGTTCCTGGCTGCAGGGCTCGGTCCGCTACTTCGCCGACATCCACCCGGCGCTGGTCGAGCGTGAGCTCGAGCTGGCCGACCTCGTCGACAACGGCGTGCGCACCGAATCGGTCATCCACGAGCTGGCCGCCGTGCGCTCCGAGCGCAAGCTGTTCGATATCGCACTGGCGCAGGCCGGCGTGCAGCTGGCCCGGGTCGAGGACAACCAGGCATCGAGCGAGTACCAGGTTGCGAGCGAGGCCTACGAGCGCGAGCCCGATGGTGCCTCGATGCGGGAGCTGGCGCGACTGCGCGCACTCTCCACGCGCCAGCGCCGTGAGGCGGTTCGCCTCCGCGGCGAGGCGACGCTGCTGCTCGACGAGATGGGCATCGTCGGGGGCATGGGTGAAGTGACCGCGGCCAACGCATTCCTCGCAGCCGAGTACGAAGGCGACGAGCGCGCAGCTGACCGCATGGATCGACTGCGCGTGGCGCAGGTCGAGCTGGAGCTCGGTCGACTGCCCGAGCCCGAGGCGGCATGGAAGAGCGGGATCAAGCACCCCGTGCACTTCATGCGCGCACGTCGCACGACGCGCTGAGGCGCTGAGGCGCGAACGAGCGAGCAAGCAAGGACTGTGAGATCGATGGGGACGGCAGCTTCGGCGCCGTCCCTGTCGCGTTACTCGGCAGCGGCGGGCGCCGTCTGCGCGACCGGGCCGGGAGCCGCGGCAGCGTCGACGTTGGTGCAGTCATCGCCGCGCTGGGCGAGGTTCGCCTTCACGTCGCAGCCGAGCTCGAACACCTTGTTCGGCACGAAGGCGAGCAGCAGCGTGGCTCCGGCCAGCGCGACGGCGAGGCCGGAGACGACGGGCAGCTGCGTGCCAGCGGACCAGCGATGGTCGCCCGTGCTGGCGGCCGGCAGGTTCACCGCTGCCGCAGCAGCGCGCGCCGCGTTCGGCTCGCGCATGTAGAGCTCGACGATCACGCGCAGGTAGTAGCCGAGGCTCACGACCGAACCGAGCGCACCGACGACGGCGAGCCAGGCGTAGCCGCTCTCGACGGCGCCGTCGAAGAGGCCGAACTTGGAGAAGAAGCCGGCGGTCGGCGGGATGCCCGCGAGCGAGAGGCTGCAGACGACGAGGCCGAAGGCAGGCAGCGCGTGGCCGATCGAGCGGCCCTCGCTCGCCCAGCCGCGACCGGCGAGGTCGGCGAAGGTAGCGTCGCGGCCGATCTCACGCTCGAGCACGACGACGTAGGCAAAGGCACCGAGCGTCATCGCGGTGTAGACGATCAGCGCGTAGACGAGCGCCGGGATGCCGGTCGTGTCCCAGCCGACGATGCCGCAGAGCAGGTAGCCGGCCTGGGCGATCGAGGAGTAGGCGAGCATGCGCTTGAGGTGCAGCTGGCCGAGCGCACCGGCGTTGCCGATGACGATGCTGGCGACGGCGAGACCGGCGACGATCGGCACCCAGGTGCTCGACTCGGCGCCGAAGGCGGTGACCAGCACGCGGGCGAGCACGAGGAATCCGACGGCCTTGGTCGCCGTGCTCATGAAGGCGGTGACGGGGGTGCCCGCACCCTCGTAGACGTCGGGCGTCCACCAGTGCATCGGCGCTGCGCCGATCTTGAAGGCGAGGCCACCGAGCACGAGCGCCGCGCCCGCGAAGAGCAGGATGCCGCGCGAATCGGAGTCGCCGATCACGGCGAGGTCGAAGGAGCCGGTCGCGCCATAGACGAGCGCGGTGCCATAGAGCAGGACGGCGCTGGAAAGGCCGCCGATGATCAGGTACTTGAGCCCGGATTCGAGCGAGGCGCTGCGATCGGCGTCGAGCGCGCAGAGCACGTAGAGCGAGATCGAGAACAGCTCGAGCCCGATGAACAGCGAGACGAAGGAACCCGACGCGGCGAACAGGCTCATGCCGCAGACAGCGGTCAGCAGCAGCGCGTGGAACTCACCGTGGCGCCCATCGTTGGCGCGCCCGCGCACCGCGAGGCCGACGGCGACGAGACCGCTGATCACGGCGATCAGGCGGCCGGCGTTCGCCAGCTCATCCGAATCGATGAGGCCAGCGAAGGCGCCGTAGCGCGAGACATTGAACTCCATCAGCACGAAGACGAAGGTCGCGATCAGCGTGGCGCTGGTCAGCGCGATGCTGGCGACGCGGTTCCACTGCTTGCGGCCCATGCCGACGAGCAGCACGACCATGGCACCAACGGCCGTGATCAGCTCCGGCAGGATGGCGAACCAGTCAAGTTCCGGCTTGGGGATCAATGGTCCGTCTCCTTGGCGCTTGCGACGAGCGGATCCGCGCCGACCTGGATCGCCACGGGCGGCTCGTTCATCGAGCGGCGTGCAATGTTCGGCCAGACGCTCAGCGCCACGAGGGCGACGATTGCCGGAACGACGATGAGCAGCTCACGCCAGCCGAGGTCGGCGCCGAAGCGCTCCTGGGCGGGTGCACTGTCCTCGGCGACCTGCGCGCTGCTGGTCATCGTGATGCCGGCGATCAGGCGCAGCGCATACATCGCGGCGAGCACGACGGCGATTGCGCCGATCGTGCCGACGACCATGCCACTGACATCGCCGCGGAAGACACCGCTGAGGATGAGCAGCTCGCCGGCGAAGGTCGAGGCGCCGGGCACCGCGAGCATGACGAGCGTCAGCACGAGGCCGATCGTCGCGAGGCGCGCGCGGCCGGTGCCGAGGCCACCGAGCTTGGCGAAGGTGCGCTCGCCGGTGCGGATCTCGACGATGCCGATCAGCAGGAACATCGCGGCGCTGACGAGTCCGTGGTTGAGCGACTGCAGGTAGGCGCCCGAGACGCCCTGCGTGCCGCCGTCGCCGAGGTACGCCATCAGGCCCAGCACGATCAGGCCCATCTGGGCGAGCGAGGAGTAGGCGACCACGCCGCGCATGTCGGGCTGGCGGAAGGCGGCGAAGGAGCCGTAGACGAGGCTGAACAGCGCGACCCAGGTCAGCACGGCGCCGGGCCAGTCGTCGAGGCGGCCCGGGAAGAGCGGGAGCACGACGACGAAGAAGCCGAAGAAGGCGGCCTTGGAGATGAGACCGGAGAGCACCGCGGTGACTTCGGCCGGTGCCTGGCGGTAGGCGAGCGGCAGCCACCCCTGGAACGGCACGAGCGGCGCCTTGATCGCGAACGCCACGATGAACGAGAGCATGATCCACGGCGAGAGCGTCAATCCGCCATCGGCGACCAGCTGCGAGAGCGCCGGCAGCGAGAAGGTCGCGGAGTCGGCGAGGTCGCCGCCGGCCTTGGCGAAGGCCTCGTTCGCGGCGACGCCGGTGGCGATCACGCCGACCAGCATCGGCAGGCTGCCGAGCAGCGTGTAGATGAACATCGACATCGTCGCGCGGATGCGCAGCTCCCCACCCCACGTGCCGACGAGCACGAGCAGCGGCACGAGCATGAGCTCGAAGAAGACGTAGAAGAGCACGAGGTCGCGCGAGACGAACAGGCCCGTCAGCGCGGCCGCCGTCAGCCACAGCAGGCCTTGCATCGCGGCCGGGCGCGGGCGATCGGCCCACCAGGAGAAGGCGGAAGCCGAGGCCGTGACGAGCGTCGTCAGTGCGATCAGGCCGAGCGCCGCGTAGCCGAAGGCGACGTGGTACTCGATGCCCCACTGCGGGAACCACTCGGTGCACTGCGCGAGCACGAACCGTGCACCCTGCTCCGGCAGCGCGTCGCCGCACGTCGGGGCAACGCCCGAGGCGTGCGAGTCGGCGTACCTCGACAGCTGCACGGCGCCGACGATCAGCAGCGCGCTCTGCAAGAGGAACGTCACGAGCGACGCGAGTGCTGCCGCGCGGCGCGTCATCATCGAGAGCGCGACGAGGCCGCCGGCTGCGGGGACGATGATCAGGAGCGTTGCGATGGAGAAGGCGTTGTCACCCATGGTCGATCAGCCCTCCACCCAGATGAATGCCACGACGACGGCGAGGAACGCCAGGGCCGTGCCGAGCGCGTAGAAGCGCACGACGCCGTTCTGCAGCCGAGCTATGTTGGCCCCCGCATCGCGGCCTGCGAACTCCGCTTCTTCGAGCGCAGGAACCGTGATCGTGTCTTCGAAGGCGACGGCTGAGGTGGCGAGTGCTTGTGAGGGACGCGAGAAGACCTTGTCGTACATCGAATCCCAGCCCCAGGCGTTCTGGCCGGCGCGCTCCATGCGCGGGAAGCGCGTGCGCAGGCTGCCAAGCTTGCCACTGCCCCAGATCATCCAGGCGCCGAGGATGCCGAGCACCGCGATCGGCAGCGAGATGGCGAGGGCGAAGAGCCAGATCGCCGGCGTCGAGAACTCGGCGTGCTCGAGCGCCTCGCGCGTCGGTGCGGCGTGTGCGCCGTGCAGGAAGTCGTGCGGCACGTTCCACAGGCCGGGGATGGCGAGCGCGCCACCGACGACGGCCAGCAGGCCGAGCACCGCGACCGGCCAGAACATCGAACGCGGTGCCTCGCCGTGCTCGTTCGTGGCGTGGCCATGGTGCAGGATCTCGCCGCGTCCGTACTGGGCGACGAGCGGGCTCTCCGTGCCGTGGAAGACGAGGAAGACGAGGCGGAAGCCATAGAGGCCGGTCATGAGCGCACCGAGCAGCCCGAAGCCGTAGATGACGTACGCCCACGTGCCGTAGACGTCACCGGCTGCCAGCGTGAAGGCGAGGATCTCGTCCTTGGAGAAGAAGCCGGCGAACGGGAAGATGCCGGCGAGGGCGAGCGAGCCGACCAGGAACAGCTTGTAGGTCTTGGGCATGTACTTCTTGAGGCCACCCATCTTGCGGATGTCCTGCTCGTCGCCGAGCGCGTGGATGACGATGCCCGCGCCGAGGAACAGCAGCGCCTTGAAGAAGGCGTGCGTTGCGAGGTGGAACATCGCGGCGCCGTACGCGCCGATGCCGGCCGCGACGAACATGTAGCCGATCTGCGACATCGTCGAGTAGGCGATCACGCGCTTGATGTCGGTCTGCGCCAGCGCGATGAAGCCGGCCATCAGCAACGTCAGTCCACCGAGCACGATGATCAGCTTCTGCGCATCCATCGACAGGTCGAAGATCGGATGCAGTCGCGCGATCGCGTAGACGCCGGCGGTCACCATCGTCGCCGCGTGGATCAGTGCGGAGACGGGCGTCGGGCCCTCCATCGCGTCGGGCAGCCACGTGTGCAGCGGCAGCTGTGCGCTCTTGGCGAGGGCGCCACCGAGCAGCAGCAGGCAGATCATGAAGGCGCGCCCGGAGTTCTCCTCGACGGCCAGCGGCAGCAGCTCGAACACCGGGATCCAGGAGACCTGGCCGATCTCCATGAAGATCAGGAAGAGGCCGAGCATGATCGCCACGTCGCCGATCGCGTTGACGATGAACGCCTTCTTCGCCGCGGCGACCGCAGTCGGTCGATCGTGCCAGAAGCCGATCAGCAGGTAGCTCGCCATGCCGACGAGGCCCCAGCCGACGAGCAGGAACGCGAGGTTGCCCGCGAGCACCAGCGTCAGCATCGAGAAGATGAACAGGTTCAGGTACGCCATGAAGCGGCGGAACTGCGGGTCGCCCGCCATGTAGCCGAGCGAGTAGACGTGGATCAGGAAGCCGACGCCCGTCACGACCATGAGCATCCAGATCGACAGCGGGTCGATGAAGATCTCGAACGGGATGCGGAAGGTGCCGCTGGTCAGCCAGGTCCAGGCGACTGAGGCGACGCCGTGCTCGGGCTCGTCGAGCGAGTTCCACTTGAGCAGCGTCGCGATGGCGGCGCCGAAGGAGATGAGCACCGAGGCGCACGAGACGAGCCCGGCGACCTTGTGCGACAGCTTCATGCCACCGAACAGGATGATGAGCACGCCGGCGAGCGGCGCGAGGTACGCGATCCATGCACTTGCTTCGATGCTCATCCGTGCAGCTCCGTGAGTTCATCGGTGTCGAGCTCGCGGCGTAGGTGGCTGAGCGCCACCACGATGCCGAGGCCGACGACGACCTCGCTCGCGGCGATCGCCATCACGACGATCGCGAAGATCTGGCCATCATGCACGCCGTGCGTGCGGGAGAAGGCGACGAGCGCCAGGTTGCCTGCGTTGAGCATGATCTCGATGCTCAGCAGCACGACCAGCGCGTTGCGGCGCATCAGCACGCCGGCAGCACCGATCGAGAAGAGGACCGCGCTCAGCGCGACGAACCATTCGACGTCGACCGTCATGAGTTCAGCTCCCGGTCACGATGGGCGGCAGCGGCGGCCTGGTCGTACGACTTCTTCTGCTGGTCGGCGCTGCGGGTCTGCATCAGCTTGCGCATCCGCTCGTGGCGGGCGCGACCGGTCAGGCCGAGGATGATGCCGCCGATCGCGGCGACGAGCAGCACGACCGAGGTGATCTCGAAGGCGAGCACGTAGTCGGTCAGGAAGACCTCGCCGATCGCCTGCGCGGAACCGAAGCTGAAGCCGGCACCCGTCTCGGGCAGCTCCTGGACGGCGTTGGGGAAGTTCGACGCGATCACGACGCCGACCAGCAGCGTCGCGAGTGACAGCGCGAGCAGCGCGGCGATCGGGCGCAGCCAGCGCAGGCGGATCGCGTCGGTCGCGAGCTCGCGTCGATCACCGAGATAGGCGATCACGAACAGGAACAGCACGACGACGGCGCCGGCGTAGACGAGGATCTGCGCGAGCGCCACGAAGGGCTGGTCGAGCATCAGGTACAGCGCGCCGAGTGACACGAAGTTGAAGAGCAGGCTCAGCGCCGAGTGGAACGGGTCACTCGCCATCACGACGCGCAGCGCACCGACGATCGCCGTCAGCGAGAACATCGCGAACAGCAGCACTTCGACCGGCGCACCGGGGATATCGAACTCGAGCGGGTTCACTTGCCGCGGCCCTGCCTCTTGGTCGGCGCGAGATCCGTGGAGCTGCGCTCGGCACGCTCACGCGACACGGTCTCCTCGAGCCAGACCGGCAGCGAGCTGTCGAGGTCGGGCTCGGGGCGCGTGACGGCGCGACGGTTCATGCCGTAGTTGTCCTTGGTCGGCGGGTCCGCCAGGAGCATGTTCTTGGTGTAGATCATCTGGTCGCGGTTGAGGTCCGCGAGCTCCCAGTCGTTGCCGAGCGTGATCGCGTCGAACGGACACGCCATCTCGCAGTAGCCGCAGAAGATGCAGCGGCTCATGTTGATCTCGTAGACCTGCGCGAAGCGCTCGCCGGCCGAGACGCGATTGTCGTCGGTGTTCTCCGCGGCGACGACGCGGATGCAGTCAGCCGGGCAGGCCGCGGCGCAGAGCGAGCAGCCGACGCACTTCTCGAGGCCGTTGGCGTGACGGTGCAGCTTGTGGCGACCGCGGAAGCGCGGCATCACGGGATGCTTGTACTCCGGGTACTGCTCGGTGATGTTGCGGCCCAGGAAGGCTCGCAGCGTCGTCGCGAGGCCGACGCCGGTGTTCTTCGTTCCGCGGAACACGCCGGTGAAGTTGTTGCTCATGCTCGCCCCCATCCCTGGCTGGCGATCAGGGCGGTGATCAGGAACTGCGCCGTTGCCAGTGGCAGCAGCGCCTTCCAGCCCATACGCATCAGCCGGTCATAGCGCAGTCGCGGCACGGTGGCCCGGATCCAGATGAAGACGAAGACGAAGAACGCCATCTTCACGGTGAAGCTGAGCAGGTCGAGCCAGGCGTTGGCGTCGGGCAGGCCGGGGATCGACGTGCCGCCGAGGAAGAAGGTGACGCCGATCGCGCAGATCGCGAGCAGGTGCAGGTACTCCGCGTTGGCGAAGGCCGCGTAGCGCAGGCCGCCGTACTCGGTGTGGAAGCCGCCGACGAGTTCCTGCTCGGCCTCGGAGTGGTCGAACGGCGCGCGGTTGGCTTCGGCCAGTGCGGCGATCAGGAAGAGCACGAAGCCGAGCGGCGCCCAGACGATGAACCAGGGATGCCAGCCGCCGATCGACCAGTCGAGGTGGCCCTCGGCGATCTTCGACATCGACAGCGTGCCGGTCATGAGCAGCACCGGCATCATCGCGAGCGTCAGCGTGATCTCGTAGCTGATCAGCTGGGCGCAGGCGCGGAGCGCACCGAGCAGCGCGTACTTGGAGTTGGAGGCCCAGCCGCCGACGATCACGCCGTAGCCGCCGAGTCCGCTCATCGCGATGGCGAAGAGCACGCCGACGTCGAGGTCAGCCGCCATCGACGACGGGGTGACCCAGCCGAAGAGGTTCCAGTCCTCGTTGCCGAACGGGATGACGGCGAAGACGGCAAGCGCGAAGAACAGCGTCGCGATCGGGGCAGCGAGATGGAGCACCGCGCTGACCGCGTTCGGCTTGAAGTTCTCCTTGTTGATCAGCTTCAGCAGGTCGGCGATCGGCTGCAGGAGGCCGAATGGTCCGACCCGGTTCGGGCCGAGGCGGTACTGGAAGAACGACAGCAGGCGTCGCTCGACCCACGTCATGAGGGCGAAGACGACCATGATCAGGTTCGCAATCACGAACCCCTTCACGAAGAGCGCAAGGATCTCCCAGATCGGCATGTCCGTCAGGCTCCCTGCTCCGCGAGCTGCGCTGCGGCAACCGGCCGCACCGTGCTGGCGTGCCAGCCAGTATGTCCCGGCGTCAGGCCGGGGGTGCCGGCATGCACCCGCGCGACGCCCGGGGCGATGCGCGTGCTCGTGCCGATCGTGACCGCGACGTCGCGACCATTGATCGTGATCGTCGCTGCAGCGCCGCGCGCGAGGCCGCGTGCGCGGGCGTCGGTGCGGTTGAGCAGCAGCTTCGCCTCGTCGCGCAGGAAGCCCATGGCTTCGCTGTGGGCGACTTCGGCGGCGTCGTAGAGGAAGGGTGCGACGTAGATCGCGAGCTCGTCGGTACCGGGCGTGACGGCGGCGGCTGCGCGCTGCGGTGCAGGCGTGCCACCGGAGACGCCGAGGATGCCCTCGGCCGGGATGTCACCGTGGCCGGTGGCCGGGAAGCGGTCGGGATTGGCGGCTGCGAGGCGGCGGAAGGCACCGGCGGCATGGCCGACCGCGCCCGGGTTGCCGAAGCGACGGGCGAGCCCGGCGATCCACTGCAGCGGCGACTTCACGGGCGGCTCGACGCCGACGGTGAGGCGCTGCAGGCGACCTTCGAGGTTGACCAGCGTGCCGTCCTGCTCGCCCGTCCATGCGCCCGGGATGACCAGGTCGGCGGTGGCGTGCAGCGCGGAGGGCAGCGTATCGATCGCAGCGGTCCAGGTGGCGGCGGCGCCCTTCCAGGCGGCCTCCGTCACGAAGCGCAGCGGGTCGACGCCGACGTAGATGACGCCGCCGTCGTGGCGCAGGATCTCATCCCAGCTCGCGGCGGCCTCGATGTCGAGCGCGGCGAGGCCACGTGCGTTCGGGGCCGACGGGATGGCGAGGAAGCCGCTGCCCGCACGCGGGAAGCTGAAGGTGGTCGCGAGGCGCTCGAGGGCCGCGTCGGAGAGCTCGCCGTCGCGGTAGACGATCACGCCGGGCTCTTCCATCGCGCCCGAGGAGCCAGCGACCTTCGCGATGCGGTCGGCGAAGCCGATCGCCCACGCGTCGAGGCCGCCGGGGGCGACGTGCTCGAGGTGTGCGCCGGCCTGCTCGAGGCGCGTGCCACCGATACCGGCTGCCGTCACGCTTGCACCGTTCTTGCGCGCGGTGCGCACCCACAGGTCGAGCGCAGGGGCGTCGTCGAGCAGGTCCGTGTCGCCCACGACGAGCACGTGGCGCGCTGCGCCGAGGTCGGCGATCGTCGCGCTGGACGCGGGAGCTGCGGCGCTGGCGCCGGGCACGGCGACGACGCGGCCACCGGTTAGGGCAGCGAGCTGCTGGATGGAGAAGGCGGTCTCGAGCGTCTCGGTGCCGGAGAGGACCCACAGCTCACGCGCGGATGCGGCGGGCTCGGATTCGTCGGCTTCCTGCGCGGCGTCGCGCGCGGCGACGTCGCTGGCGGCCGGGGCGGCGATGCGGTCATGGAGCCACTCGAGCGCGACTTCCATGCTGGCGTCGACGAGCACCTCGCTGGAGCGCAGCTGCGGCAGGCGGATACGCGAGGGGCCGTACATCGAGGTGTAGGCAAAGCGGGTGCGGTCGTCGATCCAGCCGACGTCGACAGCGTCGTTGCGGCGGCTGATCACGCGCACGACCTCATCCTCGCGGACGGTGTTGTACGTGTTGGAGCCGACGGGATCCCAGCCGGCGATCGACGGGTGGTCGGGCGCTTCCCACGGACGGGCGCGGAAGCGGTACTGGGTCGAGGTGAGCGCGCCCACGGGGCACAGCTCGATGACGTTGCCGGAGTGGGTGCCTTCCCACGGGCGGCCCTCGAAGGTGGCGATGACGCTGTTGGCGCCGCGCTGGCGCGCGACCAGCTGCAGGTCCTCGCTGACCTCTTCGCTGAAGCGGGTGCAGCGGTAGCAGAGGATGCAGCGCTCGCGGTCGAGCGCGATCAGCGGTGAGACCGGGATCGGCTTGTCATTGACGCGCTTGAGCTCCTGGAAGCGCGATGCGCCGGGTCCCCAGCGGAAGGCGTGGTCCTGGAGCGGGCACTCGCCGCCCTTGTCGCAGACGGGGCAGTCGAGCGGATGGTTGACGAGCAGGAACTCGAGCACCGCTTCCTGCGCCTCGCGGGCACGGGCCGACTGGGTCGAGACGACCATGCCGGGACGCACGCCGGTCGCGCACGCGGCCTGCAGCTTCGGCACGCCCTCGATCTCGACGAGGCACATGCGGCAGGCGCCGACGGGCGGTCCGATGCGCGGCTCGTAACAGAAGACGGGGATCTCGACGCCGAGCTCGGCGGCTGCCTCGACGAGGCCGATGCCTGCCGGCACGGTGACCTCGCGGCCATCGATGGTGAGGGTGACGCTGCTCATGCTGGCAGGCCTCCGGGAGCGCCGAGGTCGGGCTCGTTCGGGGCGGAATCGGTCAGGCTCGCCATCGGCTTGAAGCTGCCGCGGGAGAGGGTGCCGGCCCAGGTGACACCGGGCTTGGAGACGCCGGCCGACTTGAAGGCGCGCTCGGCGATGTCGCTGAGCGAGGACGTCGAGGGCGGCTCGAAGCCAGGCTCGAGGTAGCGGTCGAAGTCGGAGCGGAAGGCGGCGATGTAGCTGTTGACGGCCATCGCCATCGAATCGCCGAGCGGGCACAGGCAGTTGCCGTTGATGCGGTCGCCGATGCGAACGATCTCATCGATGTCGCCCGGCTTGCCGGCGCCACCAACGAGGCGCGTCAGCATGTCGACGGTCCACTTCGTGCCCTCGCGGCACGGCGTGCACTTGCCACAGCTCTCGTGGCGGTAGAACTCCGCGACCCGCAGCGCCATCTGCGCCATACAGGTCTGGTCGTCGATCACGATCAGCGAGCCGGAGCCGAACATCGTGCCGGCGGCTGCCATCGAGTCGTAGTCCAGCTTGATGTCGAGCATGTCGGGGCCTGCGAGCACCGGGGTGGACGAGCCGCCCGGGATGATCGCCTTGAGCGTGCGGCCGTTCGGGATGCCGCCGCCGAGCTCCTCGACGAGCGTGCGGATCGAGTGACCGATCTCCATCTCGTAGTTGCCCGGGCGCACGACGTGGCCGGAGAGCGACATCATGCGCGTGCCGGTGCCGGTCTTCTCCACGCCGGTCGTCGCGTACTGCGCGCCGCCCATGGCGAGGATGCGCGGCAGCGTGGCCAGCGTCTCGACGTTGTTGACCAGGGTCGGGCTCTCGTAGAGGCCGCTGACTGCCGGGAACGGCGGCTTCACCGTCGGCTGGCCGCGGTAGCCGTTGAGCGAGCTGAGCAGCGCGGTCTCTTCGCCACAGATGTAGGCGCCGGCGCCGCGATGCACGATGACCTCGCAGTCCCAGCCGCTGCCACCGACGTTCTCGCCGACGAGGCCCTTGGCGCGGGCCTGCTCGACGGCGTCCATGAGCACGAGCGCAGGCTCGTAGTACTCACCGCGGATGTAGATGAAGGCGTAGTTGGC
>JAOPYV010000085.1 GCA_025964435.1 Thermoleophilia bacterium
GGCGATCTGCGGCTCGGACCTGCACCTGTACGAGCTGCTCGGCATGTACATGGATTCGGGGTACGTGCTCGGCCATGAGCCGATGGGCATCGTCGAGGAGGTCGGCTCGAGCATCACGACACTCAAGCGCGGCGACCGCGTGGTCATTCCCTTCAACATCAGCTGTGGCCACTGCTACATGTGCAACGATGGGCTCCAGTCGCAGTGCGAGACGACGCAGGTGCACGAGTACGACAAGGGCGCCTCCCTGTTCGGCTTCACCAAGATGTACGGCAACGTGCCCGGCGGCCAGGCCGAGTACCTGCGCGTGCCGGAGGCGCAGTACGGCCCGATCAAGGTGCCTGAGGGCCCGGCGGACGACCGCTTCCTCTTCCTCTCCGACGTGCTGCCGACCGCCTGGCAGGCGGTCGAGTACGCGGATGTCACCGACGGCAAGACGGTCGCCGTGATCGGCCTCGGCCCGATCGGTGACATGGCCTGCCGCGTCGCGCGGCAGCGCGGCGCGGGACGCGTGATCGCGCTGGACCTCGTGCCCGAGCGGCTCGAGCGCGCGCGGCTGCGCGGCGATGAGGTCTACGACGTGTCAGGCAGCGACGATGTCGTTGCCGCGATCCGCGAGGCGACCGACGGGCGCGGACCCGATGCCGTGATCGACGCGGTCGGCATGGAGGCGCACGGCGCCCCGATCGGCAAGCTCGCGCAGGACATCACCGGCCTGCTGCCGGACCCCGTCGCGCGCCTGATGATGGAGAAGGCCGGCGTCGACCGGCTCAGCGCGCTGCACCTGGCGATGGAGCTGGTCCGCCGCGGCGGCACGATCTCGATCATCGGCGTCTACGGCGGGATGGCCGACCCGATCCCGATGGACACGCTCTTCGACAAGCAGATCCAGCTGCGGATGGGTCAGGCCAACGTCAAGCGCTGGGTCGACGACATCATGCCGCTGCTCGAGCATGACAGCGACCCGCTCGGCGTCGACACCTTCGCGACGCACCACGTGTCGCTCGACGAGGCACCGCTCGCCTACGAGAACTTCCAGAAGAAGCAGGATGGCGCGATCAAGTACGTGCTGCGGCCCTGAGGCCGCGACGATCCAGGATCAGGCGCGCGCGGACTTGCGGACCTTGTTGGCGCCCGTCTCGGAGATGAGCGTGCCGATCGAGCCGAGGCTCTCGTAGGTGCCGGCGTCACGCCACCAGCCCTGGACCTCGGCGTGCGTCAGGTTGCCGCGCTCCATGTAGGCGCGGTTCACGTCGGTGATCTCGTACTCGCCACGAGCGGAGGGCTCGAGCGTGCGGATGATGTCGTAGACGGTCGAGTCGAAGCAGTAGAGACCGACTACGGCGAGGTTCGAGGGCGCCTCGGTGAAGCGCTTGTCGAGCATGACCGGCTTCTCGATGAGGTCGATGATCTCGCCGTCCTCGCCGAACTGCGGCACGCCGAAGCGCTCGGGGTCCGGCACTTCCTTGAGGAAGATCTTCGCGCCGCTCTCCTGCTCCTCGACGAAGCTGCGGATCGCATCGACCTCGGCGTACTCGAAGATGTTGTCGCCGAGGCAGACGACGAGCTTGTCGTCGCCGGCGAAGGATTCGGCCATCGCGACCACCTGTGCGATACCGCCGGCCTTGGTCTGCACCTTGTAGGTGAGGTCCAGGTCGAACAGCGGCTCACCTTCGCGCGTCGGCGTGTGGCCGTCGCCGAGCAGGTCGATGAACTCACCGGCGTGGTTCTGGCCGGTGACGATGAGCACTTCGCGCACGCCAGCCGCCTGCAGCAGGGCGAGCGAGTAGTAGACCATCGGCCATTCACCAACCGGCAGCAGGTGCTTGTTGGTGATGCGTGTCAGCTCGCCCAGACGCGTCGCCTCGCCGCCTGCACAGATAAGTCCCTTGGCCATGATGATCCTCGCTCGTCGGTAGTCAAGCGAGAGCTTATCGGGATCGAATCAGCGCCGCGCTGCCGCGACCCCGGTGCCCGGCGAAATGATGATCGCCGGGCCGAGCACGCCGCGTCGGATCACCTGTGCGCGCGTCGCCACACCCATCCGCATGTTCACGGTCCACAGGCCATCGGCCTTCGGCTTGACCGTCATCGTCTTGATGTAGCCCGGGCGCGACAGGCGCAGCTGCGTCTGCCCCGCCGGCGCACGGCCGACGATCTTGACGTACTTGCCGACCGGATTCACGTTCGGCGCGCTGATCGAGAGCAGGTGCACGCGGAAGTTGGTCGAGCCGAGGTCGAAGCGCAGCTTGAAGGAGTCGGCGCTGATCGTGTTCTTCCCCGAGGTGCCGACGATCGTCAGCTTCTTGGCGTAGCCCGAGGGCGTGCCCTCGACGGAGATGCTGCGGAAGGCCCCGGGCACGTAGCTGCCGAGCTTCGCGCCCAGCTGGGCCGGCGTGAGCTCGAGCTTGAGCGTGGCGCCGCCGGCCGTCTCACCGGTCTCCCACGTCTTGCGATAGGTCTCCTCGAAGGGCGAGGGAACCGAACGCAGGTAGCTGCGCGGCGTGCCGTTCCAGACATCCTCGTTGTTGGCGGTTCGTCCACCGCTGGAGGAGTAGAAGAAGGTCTGGGCGACCTCGCCGGTCGGTCCACCGACGCGTGCGACGAGGCTGTCCGTCGCCGCGATCGCGGCATCGGTCGAGGGGCGCTCGGCGTTGATGCCGCCGTAGACCTGGCTCGAGGTCGTGGCGTAGACGTCGAAGGGCGCATTCTTCTGCAGGCCGCGCAGCGCGTAGGAGCGGGCCGCGACTGCCTGCGACTTGAGCGCCTCGGGATGCCAGGCCGCAGGCATCTCTGCCGGCACGACGCCGCGCAGGTAGCTCTCGAAGGGCACGGTGTTGACGACGCCGACGCCGCCACCCTTGCCGGCTGGATTGGCGTAGAAGGTGATCATGCCGTGATATCTGCCACCCGAGCCGCCGTAGTCGGGGCTGAAGAGCGTCTTGAAGCCGCCATCGACGGCGGGCACCAGCGTCACGTCGGCGGGCGATGCGATCGTCACGGGCGTTCGCTCGGCGCCGCGCACACGCGTCGCGGTGAGCATGGCGCCCTCCCGGGCAACCTCGACCACGTCGCCGGGCGCAACCTCGAGCGGCGCCGCCAGCCCGTGGCGGACCTCACCGGCGGAGAGCATCTGGAAACGGGGGGTAAAGGGGCCGCGCTTGAGCAGCACGCGCAGCGAGGTCGGACCATCGGTCGGGCGTGCGGCGAGCACGGTGCCGGGGAAGTAGTGGCCGATGATCCGATCGACCGTCCAGCCCTTCTTCGCGTAGCCGTCGGCGCCGTACTGGCTCAGGCCGATGCCGTGTCCCCAACCACCGCCTTCGATGCGGTACTGGGCGCTGCTGCGCGCGCTCGCGGGAGCGGCGGCGACGAGGAGGCTGGCCGCGCAGGCGGCAAGGACGAGCATGACATTGGTACGGCGGCGTCGAAGCATGAACCCTCCATCGGCGGTCGAGGCTGCGTGGATGAACCACACCTCGAACGAACCCGTACCCTTGCAGTCGGTTCATCGGAACGCGAATTCAGCCGCGGCAGGGTGGCGCCGGCTTCGAGGCCACGCGCAGCAATTCGGAGTCGAGCGCCCGGCGCGTCTGCGGGCCGACCGTGGCGATCGCCGGCAGTCCCTGTGCACGCTGGAACCGCTTGATCGCAGCGAGCGTCGTCGCGTCGAGCCGACCCGAGCTGGGCGCGGCGCAGGCGAGGAACCCGAAGCGCTTGAGTCGCCACTGGACCTCCCGCACGAGTGGACCGGACATCGCGACGTGCTGGTACCACGGCTCGAGCATCGAGCGGAACCGGAAGACGTCACGAACGGCGCCAGCATCCGGCGTGAACGCGGCGCCATCGCTACCGCGCACGCGCATCCCGCGATTCAGCGCGGGCTTGGCCAGCGAGAGGTGACGCGTCACGACGATCCGGCGGTGCGCAACGTTGCCGGCGCGGTCCTGCAGCCGCACGCGCACGAGCTGGCGACCAGCGCGGGTGAGTCGCACGCGCACGGTCTTCGACGTCGCACCGCTCACCGCATCGGCGATCGGCAGCGATACCGTCGGGCCGAACACGTGCTGGGCGCGAGTCGCGCGGAGCGTCGGTGCGGTGCGATCGACCAGCAACGGCGCTGACCAGGTGCCGACGTTGCCGGCATGGTCCTGCACCGTCAGCCGCAGGGTGCCGGATCCCTCCGACACGCGGCGCAGGTCGAGTCGTCCCTCCGACAGCGGCACGGTGCGGCCAAGGAATTCAGCGTTGGCGCTGGCGATCCCAGCACGGGAGTCGGCGAGGTCGAACTGCATGTAGCGGGTCTTCGCGTTGGCGAGCCCGCGCAACCAGCGACCGCTGCGCAGGATCGTCGGAGCGTCACGATCGAGCTCGACCACCACGCGCTGGACGTTGCCGACACGATCGCGGACCGCCGCCTGCACCTGCGTCGCGCCAGCTGCGGGCACGTAGGTGGGGGCCGCCTGGAAGGTCGCGCCGTCGTCGAAGGAGTACGCCGCGGTCGCGAGGCCCGACGAGCCGTCGGCCGCAGTCACGGTGACGGTCGTGGTGCCGCCGGCATAGCTCGCGAGCGCAGACGCCATAGGCAGGTCGTCATCGCCCCGCCATGGTTCGATCGTGTGCGTCCCGCCGTTGGCGACGTAGACCGCATCGCCGATCACGTCGACCGCCCACGGGCGCATCGCCGGCCCCGCTTCGCCGCCCGTGAAGGAACCGATCGTGCTGAGCAGCTCGCCCTCGGGTGAGAAGCGCTGCACGCGGTGATCGAGCTCCCCGGCGACGTACACGGAGCCATCACTGCCGAGGGCGACGCCGAAGGGATCGGTCATCTGCCCGGGCTCGGTGCCCAGCGAGCCGATCGTCGACAGGCCGACGCCCGTCGCGGAGAAGTGCTGCACGCGATCGTTGCCCAGCTCGCCGACCCAGAAGCTCCCGTCAGGCGCGATCGCGATGCCCGTCGGTCCGTTCAGCTTGCCGAGCACGGAGCCGGTGCCGCCGTACGTGACAAGCCAGGTGCCAGCAGCGTCGAAGCGCTGCACGCGATGGTTGTTGCGGTCGACGACGAGCAGCGTGCCGTCGGGCGCGAACGCCACGGCGCACGGGAAGTTGAAGCGGCCCGCGATCGATCCGGCGATGCCGAAGGTCGCCAGCTGCGTCGTGCCGTCGGCTGACACCTGCACGATCCGGTTGTTGCCCGTGTCGGTGACGTAGACGGTGCCGTCGGGCGCGACGGCTGCCGACTGCGGATCCCGCAGGTTGCCGACCCCGGCGCCGACCGTGCCGTAGGACCAGAGCCACGTGCCGTCTGCGGCGAAGCGCTGGATCCGGTGGTTGTTCTTGTCGGCGGCGACGAGCGAGCCGTCGGCGGCGTGCGTGATCGAGCGCGGCTCATTGAAGGTGCCGGGCCCGCCATTGGCGCCCACGATCGAGAGGAACGCGCCCGACGCGTCGAAGCGCTGGATGCGGTGGTTGTACAGGTCGCTGGTCCAGATCGAACCGTCCGGCGCGACGGCGACCGCCTCGCTCTGGTTGAACTGCCCCACGCCGGATCCGAGCGTGCCGAACTGCCCGAGGTAGGCGCCCGCAGCAGTGAGGTGCTGCACCCGGTGGTTGGAGCGGTCAGTGACGTACAGCGTGCCGTCGGCCGCCACGTCGATCTGCTCTGGCCAACTGAACTGCCCGGGGCCGGTTCCGATCGTGCCGAACTGCGTCAGGAATGCGCCGTCCGCGGTGAGATGCTGGATGCGATAGTTGTTCTTGTCGGTCACGTAGATCGAGCCGTCGGCGGCGACCGCGACGTCACGCGGCGACTGGAACTGGCCCGGCGCGGTGCCCGTCGACCCGATCACGGCAAGCAGGCTGCCCTCGGCGGTGAAGCGCTGCACACGATTGTTCGTCGGGTCGGCGACGTACACCGTGCCGTCGATGCCGAAGGCGACTCCGTCGGGCTGGTCGAACTGGCCCGGCGCGGCGCCCTTGCTGCCGAACGAGCCCAGGAAGGTGCCGCCGGCGCTGAAGCGTGACACTCGATTGTTCTGGTCGGCGACGTACACCGAGCCGTCCGGTGCGACGGCCAGCCCGACGGGACGGTCCAGTTCTCCGGGACCCGAGCCGTAGCTGCCGAAGGTGCCGAGCGCGGTGCCATCGGCGGCGAAGTGCTGGATGCGATGGTCACCGTAGCCGGCGAGGTAGACCGATCCGTCGGCCGCGAAGTCGATCGCGTGCGGAATGCTCATCTGGCCCGGCGTCGGGGCAGATCCGACGACGCCGTCGCGGTACCACCCGCCCGCCTGGGCGAGCGTGGGGAGCACGAGCATCAGTGCCGTCGTGAGCACCGATGCGCCGAGCCGAGTGAAATTCGACGAGAAACGAAGCATACGCCGTGCCATCGGCCGCTTCACTCCCGCGCTTGAGCAAAGCTCAGGCGTCGAAACGGTCAGCCCTTCGGCTGCGTCTCGGAGAAGGCGGCGTCGAGGTTGTTGGGCAGGAACCAGACGTGCATCATCAGGTCGGTGTTGCCGCCGGTGGTGCCCGCCTTCTGGTGGGTGTGCCAGCTGCCCATGCCGAGGTCAGGCGCCTGCTTCGAGGCCGTCATGACGTTGCCGATCAGCTGCAGGCCGGCGTCGGTCTTGCGGTAGAGCAGCATCGACGGGTGGTTCAGGTCGGCGCCGCCGTACTGCTTGGCGAAGGTCGGGTTCGGCACATGCACGAGCGTGCCCTCGACGATCGACCTGGAGAAGTCATAACCGGCCGCCGTCGCCGCAGTGGTGTCGGCATACTTCGCCGTCGAATCCATCATCGTCTTGAGGCTCGCGGCGCCCTTGGCGCGGTCCTCGGCAGGACGCGCGTAGACACGCTTCCAGTCACCCTTGGAGTTGCTGACGTTGGTCTTGGAGCCAGCTTCGTTGCTCGTGTCGGCGCCGACGCCGTACTGACCGATCGACGCCGTGGCAGGCGCTGCGGGGCCGTGGTCGTGCTCACCGTGCGTGGCCGCCGCTGCGGGCTTGAGCGTCTGCAGCGCTGCCTGCTGGTTGAGCTGCTGCGCGCCGGCCTGCGCGCCGCCGCCAGCGACGCTGCCGATCGCGGCGCCGAGCGCCTGGACCGCTGCGACCAGCTGCGCGAGCGCGCTGGAGAGCGCATCACTGCCGCCGCCCTGCACGGGCGCTGCCGGGGCAGCCGCCGTGGCCGAATTCGCCTGCTTCGTGGTGAGCATCGCGCCTGCGCCTGCGCCGCCAACTGCCGTCGTTCCGCACATCCTGTGCCCCGTCTGTCCGGCCGCGCGTCCATTCGCGGCACATGTCCTCCTCGAAGGTACGACGAAAAGAGGAAATCCGCCAGTGCGCCTCGACATCGAAGGATTGATGGAGGTACCCCGGGGAAACTCCCCGCCATGAAGCTGACCGCGACGTTGTTCTGGTTCGTGCTGGTTCTCGTGCTGGGCGTGACGGCGTTGTACTCGTTGCGTGCGATGTCCGGCTCATGAAGGCCTTGGCCACCAACGCACTGACGCTCGTCTTCCTCGTCCTCACCCTGCTGTGCGTGGGGGGCCAGATGATCGCCGGCTACGCCCTCGAGAAGTCGGAGGTCAGCGACCACGACGGGCCGGTGCCGACGTTCATGGAGTACGTGTCGTCCTCGTCGTTCGGCGTCGACCTGCTCGAGAACTGGCAGAGCGAATTCATGCAGTTCTCGATGTTCATCGCGCTCACCGTCTGGCTGGTGCAGCGCGGCAGTGCGGAGTCGAAGTCGCCGGGCGATGCGGGGCGACCCGCCGCCGCCGGGAGCGGCTGGCTGCGGCGACACTCGCTGCTCGTCGTGATGACGACGTGCTTCCTGGCCACCTGGGCGGGACAGAGCCTGACCGGGTGGCGCGCCTTCAACGAGGAGCAGTCACTCCACGGGCAGGCAGCGATCGCCTGGGGTTCCTACCTCGGCGAGTCGGAGTTCTGGGCGCGCACGCTGCAGAACTGGCAGAGCGAGTTCCTCGCCGTCGCGGCGATGGCGATCTTCACTGTCTACCTGCGCGAGGCAGGCAGCCCGGAGAGCAAGCGCGTCGAGACTGCGGACGCGGACAACGAGCCGACCTACTGACGGCGTGCGTCAGATGCGGCCGGCGTAGTTCTGCTCGTAGAACTCGCGGTACTCGCCGCTCTTGATCGGCTCCCACCAGGCGCGATTCTCCTGGTACCACTTCACGGTGTCGGCGAGGCCGGAATCGAAGTCGATCTCCGGCTTCCAGTCGAGCTCGCGCTGCGCCTTCGTCGTGTCGAGCGCGTAGCGCACGTCGTGGCCGAGGCGATCCTCGACGTAGGTGATGAGCTCTTCGCTCGCACCGGTGTGCTCGAGGATCTTGTGCGTGATCCACAGGTTGGTGCGCTCGTTGCCGCCACCGATGTTGTAGACCTCGCCGGGCGTGCCGCCGAGCAGGGCGTGCAGGATGCCGTTCGCGTGGTCGCGCCCGTGGATCCAGTCGCGCACCTGCGAGCCGTCGCCGTAGACCGGCAGCTTCTGGCCGTCGAGCGCGTTGGTCACGAACAGCGGGATCAGCTTCTCCGGGTACTGGTTCGGGCCGTAGGTGTTGGAGCCGCGGGTGATGACCACCGGCAGGCCGAAGGTGTGCATGTAGGCGAGCGCCTGCAGGTCGCCGCCGGCCTTGCTGGCCGAGTACGGCGAGCTGGGCTCGAGCGGGTGCTCCTCGGTGAAGGAGCCCACGTCGATGGAGCCGTAGACCTCGTCGGTCGAGACCTGGAGGAAGCGCTCCACGCCTTCGCGGCGCGCGGCCTCGCACAGCACGTAGGTGCCGAGCACGTCGGTGCGGATGAAGTCGACAGCGCCATGGATGGAGCGGTCGACGTGACTCTCGGCCGCGAAGTTCGCGACGTGGGAGACGCCCTTCATCGCGCGGCCGACCACCTCGGCGTCGGCGATGTCGCCCTCGACGAACGAGTAGCGAGGGTCGTCGGCCACCTCGGCCACGTTCTCGTGGCTCGCCGCGTAGGTCATCGCGTCGAGGTTGACGACCTCCGTGGTCGGGTGCTGCTCCATGAGCAGGCGGATGAAGTGGCTGCCGATGAAGCCGGCGCCACCGGTCACGAGAACGCGCTTGGGGGAGGAAGACATGCGCGTAAGCGTATCCGACCACGAAATGAGCGTGCGTCGGACGGTCGCAGGAGCAACCACCACAGTGTGCAGTCGCCTCTGGCCGCATTCGCGATATTGCAGCGTTTTGCAGGGCATTCGTCGGGGGATTTCTCCTCCCCGGCCCTCAAGCACCACCGATGCGAGACCGATGGGGGACCATGGTCGACGCACTCCAGCCCCTGACGCGACGCCGTCGCGCAGCCCCAGCCAGCACCCCTGCCGCTGCGGTTCTCGCGCGCGTGCCCGCGCGAGAACTCCCGCAGGGCCCGGCGAAGACGTACCGCACGTTCGAGGTGGCGAACCCCTCCAAGGCCGGCGGCGAGTGGCAGGTGGACTGGGAGCGCGCGCACGCCGACGCCCAGAAGGTCCTCGACGCGATCGACTTCTCCAAGCGCGACATCGAGCTGTGGATCCCCGGGACTTCGAACCACGGTCCGCATCCGGCGTTCGAGCCGGCCGTGCGTGACAGCTA
>JAOPYV010000090.1 GCA_025964435.1 Thermoleophilia bacterium
CCATGACCTCGTCACGCTCGAAGCTCTCGATGCCGTTCAGGCCGGCGATCTCGAGCACGAGCTCGTCCTGCTCGTCCTGACGCAGGTGCTTGAAGACCTCGGCGGCGCGCTCGGGTCCGAGCGAGATCGCCAGCACGGCAGCCTTGCGCTTGCCGGTCATCAGCGGATTCGGTGTGTTGCGCTGGGGGGGTGTGGGCGAGTTCATGGTCAGGTCCTCCCTCAGCCGGCGTTGCGGTTCGACGCGAACGACGATTCGCCTGAGTGCATCCAGCGCCGCAGCTCGTTGGCGACGTCATGGGGCTTGGTATCGGCAATCTGCTCGACCTTCTTCTGCATGTCGAGCCGCGCCTTGCGGTCGGCATCCGGCTGGCCCGCTGCGAGCGCGGCCTCCAGCTCGGCGATCGGGATCGGCGTGAAGTCACCCGGCTCGAGCATGAGCAGGTCGTCGGCGGGAGCCAGCAGCTCGGCCGTGCGCTGCGTGAGCGAGCGGCGGAGCACGAAGGCGATGCCGATCAGGCCCATGCCGAGCAGCAGCCACTTGAGGTAGCCGGCGATCTCCCCTGCACGGCTGTCAGTCGAGGTCTTGATGGGCTGTGCCGTGGCGAGTGCCGCTCGATCGAAGCTGAAGCTGTCCTGGGCGTTGCCGCCCATCCAGGCCTGGACGAGGTTGTTGACCGCGCGGGCGGAGCCGGCGTCGACCTTCTCGTCGACGACCACGCCGAGGCGGAAGCGGACGACCGAGCCCTTCGCGACGTCGATGATCTCCTCGATCTTGTTGTTGGCGTACGCGACGTTGCCCTTCTCGTTCGCGTAGCTCTGGTCCGGATCGGTCGCGCCGTCGATGCCCGGGGTCACGGTGCGGTTGTCGGTGCCGACGCCCACGTTCGTGCCGGTGCCGGCCACGCCCTCGGTGCCGGCGGCAGCCTCGCCGCGCAGGATCTCGCGCTCGTAGATCTCGGTCTCCGCGAGCGGCTCACCGTTCTCGTTGGCGGGCTTGTTGTCGACCACGCCACGCTTGATGCGGTCCATGTCGAGCTCGACGTTGCTGGAGACGACCGCGTTGTTGGGGCCGACGACCTTCTCGATCTGGGCCATGAGCTCACGCTCGATCTCGCGGTTCTTCTTGGCTTCCATCGTGAGCTTCTCGGCGTTGGCGCCTTCCTCGGAATCCGCGCCGGAGATGATCGTGCCGGTCTCGTCGGAGATGGCGACGTTGCCGACGGTCATGTCGGGGAAGCTGTTGGCGATGAGCTGCTGCATGCCCTTGACCGCCTTGGGCGTGAGTGACACGCCCTCGGTGTCGAGCACGACGGAAGCCTTGGCTGCGCTGCGGTCCTCCGTGAAGAGCTCCTTCGCGCTGAGCGTGACGTCGACGTTGGCCTTGGTGACGCCCTGCATGTTCTCGAGCGTGTTGGCGACCTGGCCCTCCATGCACGTCTCGAGCTTGACGGCGTGCTTGGCGGTCGTGTCGGCCATGGCCATCGAGCCGCCCTCGCCGAACTGCTTGGCGCAGGTGACGTTGGTGCCCTTGGCTGCGATGCCGGCGGTCATGAGGGCGGCGGCTGCCTTCCCGTGCATGTCCTTGGGAACCTCGAGTGCGGTGCCGGTCGGATTGGCGCGGTACTCGATACCGGCCTCCTCGAGCGACGCCTCGGCCTGGCCGAGCTTGTCGGCGGAGAGGTCCTGGGAGGCGACGACCCACTCGGTGGACGTCGCGGCACGGAGCACGAGGAAGAGCACGACCACGGTCACGACCGTGACGGCGAGGATGGCGACCTGCGCGCGCTTGGGAAGTGTCCCCCATGCGCCTCGCAAACTATTGAGCTGCGTCTGCATCCCGTGTTCCTCGTCCCTGGCTCTGGTCCTCCGTGCAATCCGTCGCGGCTACCCCATGGAATCCGTCACATGGGTCCTGTCCGTCGGCTTCTCGGCCGTCCTGACAGAAAGCTTGACGACTCCAGAGCAAACCAACGAACGTGCAAAAGACCGCCGAACACCTGGGCCACCCCGCGCCGAGGTGTGGCGGCTGAGTCGCGCATACGTGTACTCACCCGCCACACCTCGGGGCGAGGCGGCCGGACGCGGTGGGCTGGCAAGGAGAACGAGCGAGCGCCACCGAGGACAGTACTTGGCGTACGGCCTCGGTGGCGCTCGTGAAGTTTCGACGCAGTCCAGCGCGCCGCAGGCGCGCCGCCATCAGGTCATCCGACCTACATCTGCATCCTCAGGACTTCCTGGTAGGCCTCGAGGACCTTGTTGCGGACCTGGGTCGCCATCTGCATGTTGATGCTGGCCTGCTCGACGCGCAGCATCGTCTGGGCGACGTCGTCGACGGTGCCGGTGGCGATCGACTGCATCGCGGCCGAGGAATCCTGGGCGGAGGCGTTCAGCTCGGTGAGCTTGCTCTTGAGGATGCCGGCGAATCCGCCGTTCTCGCCGCCGGTGCCGACGGCTCCTCCGAGCGCCTCGGTGCCCGACGACTTCTTCGCCGCGGCGTTGTCCTTGAGCATGTCGAGCTGGAGCGAGAGCCCTGAGCCGATGCTGCCGATGTTGGAGGGAATCGTCATTCAGATACCTCAGCGCAGGATGTCCAGCGCCTTGAGTGCCATGTTCTTGGCTGCGTTCATCGCGGTGACGTTCGCCTCGTAGGCCCGTGTGGCGGTCATCATGTCGACCATCTCCGTCACGGGATTCACGTTGGGGTAGTACACGTTGCCGTTGTCGTCGGCATCCGGGTGCGAGGGGTCGTAGACCGCGCGCAGCGGCGACGGATCCTCGACGATCGCGACCGGCTCGACGCCGCTCAGCTTGTCGCCTGCAGTGCCGGTGTTCTTGGCGGGGCTCGTGCCCACGACCGAATCGCTGGAACGGAAGATGACCTCGTGGCGCCGGTACGGCTGGCCGTCGGGGCCACGCGTCGAGTTCGCGTTGGCGAGGTTCTGCGCGATGACGTCCATGCGCAGGCGCTCGGCGGCCAGGCCGCTCGCGCTGACGTGCATGCTGTCGAACATGCCCATCTAGCTCACCGCCTTCCGTCCGAGATGACGTACTTGAGACCTTCGAGCTTCTTCTGCGACAGCTGCACGAGCGCGTTGTAGCGGATGTTGTTCTCCGCGACGAACGCCATCTCCTGGTCGATGTCGACGCTGTTGCCGTCGGCGCGGACCTGGACGTTCTGGTCCGTCTGGACACCAGCGCGCAGGCCGTCGAGCGCGGAGGTGTCCCCCGTGCGCTCGGCCTGCAGCGCCTTGGCGAGCGTCTCGTCGAACGCCACGTCCAGCCGCTTGTAGCCGGGCGTGTTGACGTTCGCGAGGTTGTTCGCGAGCACCTCCTGGCGCTTGCCCGCGGCACCGAGTGCCAGGTCGAGCGCCTTGAATGTGGTGTCGAACAGCTCCATGGGGTCAGATCGCTTCCTTCAGCGGTGCGCCTTCAGGCATGAAGGCATCGCTCTCGGCGAAGAGGCGTCGCAGGCTGTCGACGACGCGCGGCAGGTCCTTGCGCGGGATGCGGAACTCGGCGAGTGCCGTCGCGTCCGGCTCGGGCTGCTCGGCGTCGACGAGCTTGCCGACGCCCAGGTCGACGACCATCCAGTCGGCCAGGTGCGCGACCTGTGCCAGTCCGGGCTGGAGCGTTGCCTTGGTCGGCTCGTGGTGACAGCGGATCGCCTCGCAGTGCGTGGCGGGGAAGCTCCACGCCTCCGCGACCTGCGCGCCGAGCTCGGCGTGCGAGAAGCCCAGCACCTCCAGCTCCGCGGCCTCGTAGTCGAGGTTGCGGTCCTGGGCGTGTGCCAGCACCTTGAGGAAGGCTTCCTTGCGGTAGACCGACAGGATGATCATGCCGAGGTCATGCAGGAGACCGGCGACGAATGCCTTCTCCGGGTGGATGTTGCCGCGCTTGCGTGCAAGCGCGCGTGCCGCGACGCCGACCCCGAGCGAGTGGGACCAGATCTCGTGGCGCACCTCGCTCAGCTCGTCGTCGGACTGGAAGAGCAGGTTCATCGTCGTGGCGGTGATCGCCAGCGACTTGATGGTCGAGAAGCCGAGCAGCACGATGGCCTCGGGCAGCGTCTCGATGCGCCGTGCGTAACCGTAGTAGGCGCTGTTGGCGAGCTTGAGCAGCATCGCGACCAGCGACTGGTCCGCACTGATGAGCGCGGTCAGGTCGTTCACCGACGTGTCGGCGTTGTCACACGCGTTGATCACGGCCGGGAGCGTCTCGGACATGCTCATCGGCAGGTCACGCACCTCGTCCACCAGCTGTGCGACGGTGGGATGCATGCTGCTTCGAGCGGGATCGATGTGATCGGTCATTCGGCGTCCTGGTCCATCAACGGCGACGGGCGCCGGGCCCGACCGGCTGTGCCGGTCGTGCTCGTCGCCCATCCTTGGCTCACAAATCGCTGTCCGCATCCGGCGGACATGTGGGGTCGTTCGGCATCCGCACCAGCTTGCTTGAGCCGGCCGAAGCGTACGCGCCAAAGTGCAAACTGCCTACGCCGCGCGCAGGTCCTCATCCCAGCTCGGGGCGAGCAGCTCCTCCGCTGCCGGCGAGGGCAGCGCGGCCAGCGAACCGGCATGTGCGAGCGAATCCCAGAAGAGGCGCTCACGTACGGCGCGCGCGTGTGCAGCGTCATCGACCGCTGCGTTCTCGAGCGTCGTCCACACGCCCTGGAAGGCGTCGAGCGTCTCCGGACCGAGCATTCCGTCGAAGGTGGAGATCAGGTGGGTGGTTCGAGCACTGCGGGCGTCCGCGGACGCGTGGGATTCAAAAGTCATGCGGCCCCATCGGCATTCGCGCAGCACAACCTGAGCCCGGATTCGTACCGTTGCAGAACGAGGTTGCGGTAGGTTCGGCACAGGGTAGGCTGGAGCGATGCGCCAAGTAGGAATCGACAACATCGAGCCGGGCATGACCACGGCTCGCCACGTGTACCAACCTGGCGAAGCCGGTGGTGTTCCCCTGCTTGCTGCGCGCGTGCGCATCACGGAAGCGATCTACAAGCGCCTGATGAAGTCGGGCGTCGGCGTGATCATGATCGACGACGACCTCTCGGCCGGCATCGAGGTCTTCCCACCGCTCAACGACGAGACCCGGCAGCAGGCGATCAGCGTGCTCAAGTCCGCCGTCGAGGCGATGGGCAAGGGCGACGGCCCGCTGGCGCTCGAGCAGGTCCAGGACGTCGAGAGCGTCATCTCGAAGATCCTGACCGAGGTCGCGAACCGCAAGAACCTCCTCGTGTGCCTGAGCGACCTGAACATCTTCGGCGGCTCGCGCATGCAGCACGCGCTCAACGTGTGCATCGTGGGCTCCGCCGTCGCCAAGGCGTTCTTCCGCTCGCACGGATGGAAGGACTTCCGTGGCCAGCGCCGCGAGGACGGCATCGAGGACCGCATGGTCAAGCTCGGCGTCGGCCTGCTCCTCCAGGACATCGGCACGCTGGCGGTGCCGGACTCGATCCGCGACAAGCACGGCATCCTCACCGCCGAGGAGCGCGCGATCATGCAGCAGCACCCGTTGCTGGGCCTCGAGCTGCTCGAGGGCAGCGAGCTGTCGCCGCTGACGAAGGTCGCGATCGCCCAGCACCATGAGCGCTACGACGGCTCCGGCTACCCCCGCGGCCTCGCCGGCGACGATATCCATGACCACGGCCAGATCGCCGCGATCGCCGAGGCCTACGTCTCGCTGTGCGACGCGGAGGTCGGCGACGGCGAGCCCTTCGAGCCACACGAGGCCTATCGCCTCATCACGCAGGCGCGCGGCCGGCTCTTCCGCCCCGAGATCGTCGACGCCTTCACCTCGGCGATCGCGCCCTATGGACCGGGCACGACGATCCAGCTGGCCGATGGTCGCTACGGCATCGTCGTCGGCAACCACTCCGCCGCACCGCTCGAGCCACTCGTGCGCGTGACGCACGACCAGGACGGCATCGCCTTCGATCCGCCGGTCGACGTGGACCTGCACAAGTCGGGCGGGAAGCTCTCGATCAAGGCAGCCACCAAGGGCCTGCCGGGCGACCGGACAATGAAGCCCACGTACTGACGTCAGGCGGCGAGGCTCTCGACGTTCATCGAGCCACCGCGGTCGAAGTCGATCTTCACGTGTGAGCGATCGGCGACGAAGCGATGCGTGTAGCCCGGTCCGCTGACGACCGTTCCCGCATAGACGCGGTCCGACTCCAGCGAGCCCGTGCTGCCCAGCTGGACCGACGTGCGCGCACCGGCCGGGGACCCGACCTCACGCACCTGCACGGGGCCATGGCTGACGACGGTGCCGCCGCGCAGGACCGCCTCGTGCTGCTGGGCGGCAAGTCCGCCCCACGCGACGATGCGGGAGTTGAAGATGCCCTTGCCGATGATGGTGACGGCGCCGGTCGCCTCGGCCTCGCACGCCTGCATGTAGCTCACCACGAGGTCGGCCGGCTGCTCGATCGCGCGCTGGACGTCGTCCGCCAGGGCGCTGGCCTCGATCAGGATCTCGCCGAACTGCTCGGGCGTCAGTGCGATGTTGGCCGCCGTGGAGAGCCGGCGATGCCAGCGGGCCACGCGGTCAGCAGCGCCAGACTGTGCAGGGCCTGCCTCACGGAGGTCATCGACGACCGACGCGAGGTCCGGCAACACCTGGCGCTGGATGCGCTCGATCACCAGCTGGACGGCGAGCGCGTGGGAGATCTCGGTGCCGCGCGACTCGCCCTGGTCGCGGAACTGGCGCGCCTGCGCGGCGACGAGACCGAGCGTCTTGGGAAGGTCGAGCACGCGGTCGGCGATGGTGGCGGCGACGGCCCGCTCACCACCGGCGCGCAGGACGCTCGACATGATCGAGCCGACGACGCTGATGGTGCTGCCGCTCTCGATGTGGGCGCGATCGACGCTGCCCTCGATATGCACTTCATCCCGGGCGATCACGCGACGACCTTCGTGCACGCTGCCGCTGATGCGGACGGTGCCCTGGAAGTTGATGTCACCCGATACGTTGTCGACCTCCTCGAGCAGGAGCTCATGGCGGACCTCGACGAATCCCTCGGCGTCCATGTGCGGCGCACCGTCGACCGTCGCGACCGCCATGACGCCCTGCTCGTCGACCAGGACGCCCGGGCCCGGTCGCAAACGGACATCCTTCGTCGCCGGCACGCTCAGCTCGCGGCCCGTGACGTCGCGACCGGCCGTGCCGTCCAGCTTGCGTATCCGTCGAACCAGCGGCGTCTCGGCCAGCACCCCGACTGTTCGCAGCTGCTCGAAGTTGACCAGCGGCTCGAACCTGCCGTTGCGTCCCTCGATGGGCTCCAGGCCGCGCGCGACGACGACGGGCTCGCCGATCGAGTCGAGCGCAGCTCGGACCAGCTCCTCGTCGACGCCGAAGCTGACGCCCGCGCGCTGGAGTGCTGCGATCGCGCCCTGCTCCTCCGGGAACGGGGGCTCCATGCGATGCTCGACGACTTCGAGCGTCAGGTCCGAGGTGGACGATGCATCGACCAGCAGGCGCTGGATCCCGGGCAGCTGCTGCACGAGCAGCTCCGCCTCCATGCGGTCCCGACTGATCGTCACGAGGTACTGGACCTCCGACGTGACGTGCTGCAATTCCACGTCGAGCGCGGCACCCACGGGCACGCGGCACGTCGCCCCCGCGACCGCGTCGCCCGCGAGGCGAACGGATACCTGGTCGGGAGCCCACGAGAGCGCGGCCGTGCCCGATCCACCCGTCGGACCATGCACGCGCACGACGCCGTCGATGACGGCGAGCTGGACGGCAGGCTCCGCAGTGGGTGTTTCTTCGATCACGAGGGCCCAGTCGGCACGTTGTGCGGTGCTCCTGAGCGCTGTTGTGACGAAGTGCGAACAAGCTTCAACCTGATGGGCCACGTGGTCCATAAGATTCGCCTATCAAAGCGCCACTTTTGCAGCCGAACGCGGACGCTCTGGTGGTCAACAACTGCGGCCTCGCGACCGATATACGGGAAAGTGACCCAGGGAGGGACACCATGCGGGACGCATCGTGCCGTACAGAAGACATCATCGCCGCATTCGAGGACCTGTGCCGCCGGTTGGAAGACCGCCGCGCTGGGCTCTGGGGTGCATATGGCGAAGCGACCCGGGACATGTCTCCCGGGGAATACGAAAACTATGAACACGAGTGCTGGCATGTACTCGAGGCCGGCCTCGCCGGAATCGACGCCGAGCACCGCATGTTGAATCGAGACTACGAGCGCCGCATGGCGCTGCTCGACGAGGAAGGCGCGGTAGCGTAGCCAATGGGCGCAGAGGATCACGATATCGTCGCACGTGTCAGTCGGGCCGGTGGCTCGACATCCACGGGTGCGTTGGCAGCCCACATCGCGCGGGCCTGTGGCCACGTGCTCGTGGATGCCCGCGTGATCCAGCAGGGGTACAGTTACTTCGCCGAGCTCGGCGACGAGATCCCCGCCTTCTTCAACAAGCGCATGTCGACCGGATCGACCAACGTCGCCATCACGCTGCAGGCCGGCTTCGATCCTGACGGCGCGAATGCCGGCAGCGGTCCATTCACCTCGCACGAGCAGGCTTGGGGCGAGGATCCGTTCGACGGATGCCGCTCCACGGCCGACGCTCGGCAGATCATCGAGGCCGATGACTACCATGCCTCGCTGTGGCTGGCACGCATCACCGTCGGCGTCGAGCTCTTCGACGTCGAGGCGATCGCCGATCCGCTCTTCATCGCCCGGCGCCCGAATGAGTTCCGGGTCATCTGTGAAGAGCTCGTCGGACTCGGCGTGCTGCAGGGGCATTCGTGCCCGATGTGCAGCTGCGATTGATCCACCTCGGAACAGGGAACCACTAGCAACCTTATGTGCGGTATCGCCGGATTCAGCTTCAGCGAGCACTGCGAGATCGATCCGTCACTGGCGTCCCGCGTGCTCCTCTCCTCCGTTGCCGAACGCGGCGCGGATGCGGCTGGCTGCGCGTATGAGCTCGACGGCCAGCTCGTGGTCGAGAAGCAGCCCGGTGGCGCCAGTCGCTTCCTCGAGGACGTCACCGTGCCGCACACGGCGCGGCAGCTGCTGCTCCACGTGCGCGACTTCACCAAGGGTCGCCCGTCGCTGATGGCGAACAACCATCCGATTCGCCATGGCGATGTCGTGGGCGTGCACAACGGCAAGATCTCCAATGACGAGCAGATCTTCACGGACCTCGGCCGGCAGCGGTTCGAGCCCGGGATGACCGTCGACAGCGAGGCGATCTTCGCCGCACTCGACGACGCGGATGGCGACGAGGCTCTGGCGCTCGAGCGCCTGCGTGGCGCGCTCGCCTGTGGCTGGTTCGACGCACGCCGACCCGGACAGGTCTTCCTCGCCCGTGGCTACGGTCGTCCGCTCTGGACGGCAACGACGACGCGCGGTGACGGCGTCGTGTGGGCGTCGACGCTCGAGGCGCTCGAGATCGCGGAGGACTTCCTGGCGATCCGCCTGCACAAGCGCCCGCTGGCGCCCGGCACCATCCTCCAGATCTCCCACGGGCTGATCGTCGATCGGCGCGCCTTCCGCGCCGACACGCGCGCCGAGTGGCTGCTCAATCCGGTCGCATCTCCCGAGGAGAAGCGCATCGCGATCGCACGGCTCGACGAATCGCGGGACGAGCGCCGTCTCGAGGACGGCGCACGCATCGCGTGATCCGGTCACGCGCCCGGTAGGCTCGTCGCGTGCTGCGGATCCTCGTCATCACCTATTACTTCCCGCCCGCCGGCGGCGGCGGCGTGCAACGCGTGCTGAGCTGGTGTCGCCACCTTCCGCAGCACGGGATCGAGGTCACGATCGCCGCTCCCGAGGAGCCACGCTGGGTCGACGTCGACCCGACGCTCGTGGTGCCCGTGTCGACGACCGTCATCCGGACGCCCGACCCGTCACCGGCGGCCGTCATCCCACGCGAGGAGCTGGCGAAGCTGACGGGTGTGCGCCGGCTGCTGCGACGGCTCGCGCTGCAGCCGCGGCGCCTGGCGGTCCCTGACATCCATCGTCGCTGGCGCCGCCCGGCCGTGCGCGCGATCCTCGAGCAGGCGCGCGCTGCGGGTGGTGCGCCGTGGGACATCGTCATCTCCTCCTCGCCGCCGGAGACGACGCACCTCATCGCTCGGGACGTGGCTCGCAAGCTCGACATTCCCTGGGTGGCCGACTTCCGCGACTCCTGGCTCGACCTGCCGCACCTGCGCATGGACCGTCTGGACGTCCGGCTCAAGCACGCCGTGAATGCTCGACTGGCCCGAGCCACGCTGCGGCACGCGGCGGCGATCACGACGGTGTCGGAGCCGCTCGCGGCAGACCTGCGCGCACGGCACTCCGGCCTCGACGTGCACGTGCTCGAGAACGGCGTGGAGTTCGAGGCCGTGCGTCGAGCGCAGCAGCGCTCCGACGGGTTCCGTGACCGAGGCCGCTTCGTCGTCGCCTACACCGGCAACTTCTTCGGCCTGCAGTCGCCCGCCGCCTTCCTCGATGCCGTGGAGCTCGCGAGCGATCGCGACCGAGCCTTCGCAGATGACCTGCTCGTGCGGTTCGTCGGTGGGCTGAAGCCGGCAGATCGGGCACGCATCGATGCATCGGCACGGCTGCGCGGCGTGACCGAGCTGGCCGGGTTCCTACGTCACGACGACGTCCTGGCGACGCAGCACGCCGCGGACCTCCTCCTCCTGTACGTCGCCCCTGGACGCGGCAGCCAGGGCATCTACACCGGCAAGGTGTTCGAGTACGTCGCCGCGCGGCGCCCCGTGCTCGCCCAGGCACCGTCGGACAACGTTGCGAGCGCCCTGCTCGAGCGTGCGGGCCTGACCACGGCACCGGGCGCTCGCGTCGACCCACACGATGTCCCGGGTACTGCCGATGCCCTCCTGGCGGCATGGTCCGCCTGGCGGGCCGCCGATGGTGCCAACGGCGGGCGCACGCCGGACGTCGAGATCACCCAGGACGTGCTCGATTCGGTGTCCCGAGAGCGTGTTGCCCGACGGCTCGCGGACCTGCTCACGCACCTGCGCGACTGACATTTCCAGGAGCACCCTCCATGCATACAGCGAGGCCCCGCTGAGCGGGGCCTCGTGCATGTCAATCGCAGGTGGTGCTGGTGGGGCGTGTCACTCGCTGTTGGCCGGAACGTTCTCCGACATCTCGACGAGCTCGCCGTCCTTGCCGATGCCGATGTTGCGATCGGCGAGGCGCTCACGAATGAGGAACTGGAAGGTCGACCACGCGCCGCGGCGGGCGTCGAACATCCGGTAGACCTGCCACTCGGTCAGCATGTTCATGTCCGTCTTCCGGGCAGCTGCCCAGTCGCTGAACTTGGGCAGGCGACCGATACGAACGGCGAGGAAGACACCCTGGTCGATGGCGCGCTCCAGGCGCTCCTCGCCCACGGCGACGTCGAATCCGGCTTCCTTGAGGGCGTTGTTCAGCGACCCGAAGGTGTGCCAGTACAGGCTCTTGGACGGCATCGTTCCCTTGCGGGCCTCGATGTCCTTGGCGGTGGGAATGCGGTTGAGCTCCTCGCCCAGGCGGCGGAGCAGCATGAGCAGCTCCTCGCGGCTGGCAAAGCGGCGCGGCACGAGGCCAGCCTTGCGCTTGGCGGCGTTCCACGATCCGAAGTGCTCGATGACGGTCTGCGGATGCACCGTCGTCTCCGGGTCAGCCTCGAACTCGCGCATCGTGGGCGACTTGCCGATGCGGCGGGCGCACTCGGTCAGCTCGCGCAGGATGTGCTCGTCGCTGTAGCGCTTGCGCATCCCTGCCTGGAACTGCTTGAGGCGCTCCGGGTCGATGCTGTCAATCACTCGGTAAATCGTCTTGTTGCGCATGTGTGTCCTGGCCTCCGGCCGGCGGTCGTTTCCTGGTGACGCGGGATGTCGTCAGGGCGTGTCCGTCGCTGGTGGTCGTCGTGGGCAAAATGCAGGCGAGGTGAGCGGCTCGAACCCCTGCTGTCACGGCGACGTGTTGCATGGAGTGTGCCACTCCAGAAACAGCGTCAAACATGACTTGCACGAAGTGGTTCGAGCAACTTCGTCTGCCTGATGGGTCCACGCTAACATGGAAAACGGTTTGCAAGCAATAGCTTGTAGGAGGATTTTAGCAATCCCTTTCCTCGTGCTGGACGGGATGCGAGGAGCGACGTGCTGCTGCGCCTCCGGGCAGGACGACCGTACCCGCGCCCTGTAGGCTGCAGGCGAAATGCCCGATTCCACATTGCCACGCCCGAGTCGACGACCGGGCCTCCCCCTCTTCCTCGCGCGTGCCGTCGCGGGACTCGCGCGCATGGCGTCCCGCGCAACGGGGCGCGAGGGTGGTGCGCTGCCGGGCAAGGTGCTGCTGATGTTGGCTCCCAGTGCGCTCGCGACGCTCTCGAATCGTGCGCGACGACGCGGCCGTCGAACGATCCTGGTCAGCGCGACCAACGGCAAGACGACGCTGACGGCGATGCTGGCCGACGTGCTGGCGGCGACCGGGCTCGAGGTCGTGCACAACGCGACGGGAGCCAACCTGCGCTCGGGGATCGCGACCACGATGCTGCAGGCAGGCCGTCGCGGCGACGTCGCGGTGCTCGAGACCGACGAGGCGACGCTGCCGCTCGTGGCCCCCGACCTGCAGCCGGACGTGATCGTCCTCGGCAACCTCTTCCGGGATCAGCTCGATCGTTTCGGTGAGCTGGAAGTACTTGCCGATCGCTGGCGCGAGACGCTCGGTGCGCTGGATCCGGCGCTCGTCACCATCGTGTACAACGTCGATGATCCGCTCATCGCCGAGCTGGTCGACGCGCACGTGGCGCGCGCCACCGCGATCGGGGTCGCCGCCCACGTGATCCCGTTCGGGCTGGCCGATGCGAGCGTGGGCCAGGCAGGACTCCCCCACGCGGCCGACTCACGGTTCTGCCGTCGCTGCGGCGAGCCCCTCGCATATGCGCACTCTTGGGTCGGCCACCTCGGCGCGTGGACCTGTCCCAACGGCGACCTCGTCCGCACTGCCCCGCTCGTCGCCGCCACCGAGGTGCAGCTCGACGGCCTCGCGGCGACGAACCTGGCGATCGATGTCGCGGGCACCTCAATCGATGTCCGACTTCGTATCCCCGGCCTCTACAACGTCTACAACGCAGTCGCAGCGGCGGCGTCCGCTCATGCGCTCGGCGCACCGACGGCGCTCATCGGACCAGCACTGGGTGAGGCATCCCCTTCCTTCGGTCGGTTCGAGCGCATCCCGGTCCCGTCGGGGGGAACGATCACGCTGCTGCTCGTCAAGAACCCGACCGGCCTCAACGAGGTGCTGCGCACGCTCGTCGACAGCGGGGTCGACATCTCGGCCACGCTCTTCGCGCTCAACGACCACATCGCCGACGGACGCGACACGAGCTGGATCTGGGACGCCGACCTCGAGCCCTTCCTCGCGAAGGCCGGCGTCGTCATCGCCAGCGGCGAGCGCGCGGCCGAGTTCGGACTGCGTGCGATCTACGGCGGGCTCGATCCCGAGGGCGTGCTGCTCGAGGAGGACCTCGAGGACGCCATGTACCGAGTGCTCGAGCGGGCACGCGAGTTCACCGAGCACGGCCACGCATATGCGCTCGTGACGTACACCGCCATGCTCAAGATGCGCGCGGTCATCGCCCAGCAGGGATGGGCGCGTGCGTACTGGGCGAATGAGCCGCGCTCGAAGTCGAAGTCGCGCCGTGCGCGCACGAAGGCACGCCGATGAGCAGCCACGACCACTCCTCGCCTGCAGGATCTCCCGTCTTCCCCGGCGCACGACCGCGCATCCGGATCCTCCACCTGTACGACCGCTACCTGAACATCTACGCCGATCGCGGGAACATCCAGCTGCTGCGCCAGCGCGCGGCGTGGCGCGGCATCGACGTCGACGTGCAGGGGCTCGACCCCGGCGAGACGTTCGAGCCGGGCGAGCACGACCTGATCTACGTCGGCGGTGGCCAGGATCGTGACCAGGCGATGATCGCCGAGCGCATGAGCGTCGACCTGACCCAGTCGATCAAGGCAGCCTCGGAAGAGGGCACGGCCCTGCTCGCGGTCTGTGGTGGCTACCAGCTCCTGGGCAGCCACTACCTCGACACGAACGGCGTGCACCAGCCCGGCGTCGGGCTCTTCGACCTGTCGACCGAGGCGAGTGACACGCGCCTGATCGGCAACGTCGCGATCGAGGTGGAGCTTCCCGCCATCGGGGATCGACCGGCGGCGCAGGGCGTGGTCGCCGGCTTCGAGAACCATGCCGGGCGCACGTCACTCGGCAGCAGCGCCCGGCCCTTCGGCCGCGTCATGCACGGCGCGGGCAACGATGGCTCGAGCGGCTTCGAAGGGTGTCGGCTGCATCACGCGATCGGCACCTACCTGCATGGTCCGCTGCTGCCACGCAACCCGGAGCTCGCGGACTGGCTGCTCGCAGCGGCGCTCGCCCATGCCCACGGCAGCGAGGCGGCATCGCTCATCGACGCAGGCGACACGATTCCCGAGCCGGTGCGTCGGCTCGAAGCACGCGCGCGGGCTGCATCGATCGCACGCGCGAAGGCCGAGAAGCGCTGACGCGTCAGGCCAGCAGCTCCGCAACGGCCCGCGTGGCGTGCGGCAGTGCGCGACCCGTCAGCTCGAGCCAGCCGTGCAACACGTTCGTTGCCTGCGCCCCCTTGGGACCCGCTTCGAGCTGGTACGTCACGAGCTCGCCCTGCACGAGTGGCTTCGGCGCGTCCGCGACCGCGGCGGAGTGCACGAACACCGTGGGGCCCTCGAGACGCGGCTTGATGAACCCGAATCCCTTGTCCTCGCTGAACCACGCGACGGTACCGTGGAACGTGGTGGGGCTGGGGGCGATCGTCAGAAGCGGATGCATGCGGGAATCGTACGACGGGCGGCCGACCCGATGCGGCAGTTGCCCGGGATCACGGCGCCCAGAGCGAGCCGAAGTACTGCAGGTCGGCACCCGGCGCGTAGTCCTTGAGGTAGCCGCCGATCGGTGGATGCAGCGCGAGCTTGAGGATCGACTCGCGATCCACCCAGCGGATCTCCTGCACCGCGGGGTCCTCGACCTCGGGCGTGCCGACGACGATCGTCTCGGGATGCGGCACGTCGACGCGGAACACGACGTGGATCAGGTGACGGCCGCTGGAGTGGGTCTCGGGCGCGATCGACTCGACGAGCGCGCACGGCTCGGCGACCGCGACCTGGTTGCAGTTGAGCTCCTCGCTCAACTCGCGGGCCAGCGCCACGGTCATCGATTCACCGGGGTCGACCCCGCCGCCCGGCAGCATCCAGCGAGGATGACCGGGTCGCCCTTGGCGCACGAGCAGGAGCTTGTCCTCGTGCCAGATCATGCCGCTGACGCGGACGCGGGGCGGACGATGGCTCATGTCAGCCGAACCCGCCCGTCGAACCGAACCCGGCGACGCTGCGGTCGGCCGATGTCAGCGCATCGACCTCCTCGACGGGCACGGTCAGCACCGGGGTGATGACGAGCTGGGCGATGCGGTCGCCCGGGACGATCTCGAAGGCATCGACCGGATCGGTGTTGTAGAGCACGACGCGCACCTCGCCACGGTAGCCAGCGTCGACGACGCCGGGCCCATTGACGACGCCGATGCCGTGCTTGGCCGCGAGGCCGGAGCGTGGGCAGACCAGCCCGGTCCAGCCGAATGGGATCTCGATCGCGATCCCCGTGCCGACGACTGCGCGTCCGCCACCGGGAGCGAGCGTCGCGGCCTCGGTCGCGACGAGGTCGAAGCCTGCGTCACCTGCATGCTGGCGGACCGGCAGCACGGCGCCGTCGTGGAGCCGCTGGACCCGCAGCGTCGGTGGAGCTGCGGTCATGACTGGACCTTCGCCGTCGGCGTCGGCTCGTCGACGCGGAACTGCTGGATCCGCGAGATCAGGCGCTTCGGCAGGTGGGCGCTGGCGTGGATGCCGTCCTCCTCGTCGCTGCGCTGCACCGGAGCTCCGGCGTCGTACAGCTCGCTGAGGATTCCCGCGTCCGCGTAGGGCACGATCAGCTCGACGCGCTCCCAGCGATTGGCGAACTCCTGGGCGATGCGATCCATCAGGCCGTCGAGGTTCTCGCCGGTGCGTGCTGCGACGAGCACGGCATCGGGGTGGCGCCGCTGCAGGTGGATGCGCGCGGCCTCCCCCATGCGGTCGATCTTGTTGAGCGCGAGCACGATCGGCAGCTCGCCCGCACCGATCTGCGCGAGCACGTCGCGCACGGCAGCGAGGTGGGCATCGAGCTTGTCGTCATCGCTCGAGCCATCGGCGACGAGCACCACGAGGTCGGCGA
>JAOPYV010000096.1 GCA_025964435.1 Thermoleophilia bacterium
GATAGGCAGCCCATGAACTCCACGCTCCGCACCTCCATCGCCGTCCTCGCGTTCGCCGTCGCCGCCATCGGCGCGCTGCTGCTCATGCGCATGAGCGAGCCCGCCGCCAAGGACGACCAGCCGCGCGACTCCGTCGCCGCGACCAGCGACATCTGGAAGGTCGGCGACACGTGGGTCGTCAACGTCTCCCAGGATTCCGGGACGATCACGCCCGATGCCGTGCGGAGCATCGCGACCGTGCCGTACAGCTTCCGCGTAGCCGAGGCTCCGGCGGCCGGGGACAAGGACGGCGCCTGGAAGGTGACCGTCACCCAGGAAGGCGCCGAGGGCCCGTTCGCCGAGGGGTGGACCCTCCAGTACCAGGAGCGCGACGGCGCGATGCAGCTGTGGCGCGTCGCGCAGGGCAAGCTCAAGCCGATGGAGGCGGAGCTCGCCACGATCGTGCTCGGTATGGGATTCCCCTATGAGACGAAGCTGACGAAGCTTCCGGCGCCCGAGGCGACGGTCTCCTCCGCGAAGCTGCAGGCCCGCTCGGCGCTGCCGCCCGCAACCAGCGTTCCAACGTCGAAGAACTCCGGAGCGGCGCCGCCGACCGATGCACCCAACGTTCCGGCCGGCGCACTCCCGCCCGGGGCTCCCGGCTCCTGAAGCGCGGCGTTACCGTAAGATCGAGCGCATGAGCGTCTCACCTGATCGAAATCTCGCGATGGAACTGGTCCGCGTCACCGAGGCCGCTGCACTTGCTGCAGCGCGCTGGGTGGGACGCGGCGAGAAGGAAGCCGCCGATGGCGCCGCCGTGGACGCGATGCGTTCCATGCTCGGGCGCATCGAGATGGACGGCCTCGTCGTCATCGGTGAGGGCGAGAAGGACGACGCCCCGATGCTCTACAACGGCGAGCGCCTCGGCACGGGCCAGCCGCCCGAGGTCGACGTCGCCGTCGACCCGCTCGAGGGCACGTCGCTCTGCGCGAGCGGCCGGCCCAATGCCATTGCCGTGATCGCCCTCGCCGAGCGCGGCGCGATGTTCGATCCGGGTCCGTGTTACTACATGGAGAAGCTCGTCACCGACAACGAGGCTGCGATGGCGATCGACATCGAGCGCCCGATCGAGGACAACGTCCGCGCCGTCGCTGCGGCGAAGGGCAAGCCGATCAACGAGTGCACCGTCCTCATGCTCGACCGCCCGCGCCACGACGAGGCCAAGCGCAAGGTCCGCGCGACCGGCGCCCGCATCCGCCTGATCAGCGACGGCGACGTCGCCGGCGCGATGAGTGCCGCGCGCGAGGGTAGCGCGATCGACCTGCTGTACGGCATCGGTGGAACGCCCGAGGGCGTGCTGGCCGCTGCGGCCATCCGCTGCCTCGGCGGCGAGATCCAGGCCAAGCTCGCACCGCAGTCGGCAGAGGAGCACGCGGCCGTGCTCGAGTATGGCTGCGACCTCAAGCGCGTCATGACGCGCCGCGACCTGGTCTCCGGCCAGGACGTCTTCTTCGCCGCCACCGGCGTCACCGACGGCGACATGCTCGAGGGCGTGCGCTACGGTCGGCGCGGCGCGACGACCCAGTCGATCGTGATGCGCACGCGCTCCGGCACGGTGCGCATCGTCAACGGCGAGCACAACCGCGAGAAGCTCGAGGCGTACCTGCACTCGAGCGGGCTCTCGCTCTCGGAGGGATCACCGATCCCCTCCGCCACGATCGTCCACTGACCGAACCGGTCGGCGCTTGCGGCCATCCAAGCGGCCACCACCGACCGAACCTGCTCGAAACTGCGTCCCGGACGCGGCTCGAACGGGAAGTACTGATGACATGGAAGTCAGCCGCCCCACCCCCCTCGGCATGATGCCGTTTTCGCGTGTGGCGGGCGCAGTCGACCTGGCTGCGCCCGCTCATGCCGCGCCACTCCACGCCTGTGGAGGGGCTGGCTCCTGCCGGAGCTGCAGCGGTGGCGGAGGTGGCAGCCCCGGCGTGAGCACTGCCGCCATCCAGACGCTGGCCGCGGCCGCGCCACCCGTCACGATTCGCGGCGCTCGCGATGGTCCGGACATCACGCTCTCCAACGGCATCAAGGTCCGGCGGATGGCTGTCGGCAATGCGCGGGTCACCGAGCGCGAGCTGCATGAGGCGATCCGGGGCATCCTCGTGCTGCCCGTGGCGGACCAACGACTGATCGCCCGCGCGGGAATCCCCGTCGAGCTGGTCCCGACCGCAGCGCTCGAGGGCGGCATCCTCGGCGCGACGACGATCCTGCAGTCCTCCGCGGGCGGCTGGTCACCGTCACTCGTGCGCGTCGCGGTGCGCTCGCCGCTCTCCAACCAGGGGACGGGTCGCGAGCGGATCGGCGAGATCGTGCAGCACGAGCTGGGCCATGTCCGCGCGGTGCTGCTGGGCCAGGATCGTTCCGAGCACGCAGCCGAGCGCTACGCGCTCATGCACTAGCGCCTGCTCGACCTGTCCTCAGCGCGAGGTGCGTTCGCGATAGACGGCGGCGCGTGCGGCGAGTGCATCGACGATGCGCGCTGGCACGGTGCGGCAGCCCATGCGCGAGCCCTCACTGCCGGTGCCGTGGTCGTCGCTGCCGGCGGTCTGCACCAGGCCGAGCTCGATCGCGAGCTCGGCGCAGCGGCGGACGATATCGCCGTCGTGGGACGGGTGATCGACCTCGATGCCGTCCAAGCCTGCCGCGGCAGCTGCGCGCATGATGCCTTCCGGCAGTCCCGCGCGCACGCGAGCGCCGGGATGCGCATGGACGGCCACACCACCTGCGGCATGGATGGCTGCGATGCCGTCTTCCACGGCGATGCCATCACGCTGGACCCATGCACGGCCGCCGGCGCCGAACCAGTCGGGCTGGAAGGCCGCGTCGACGTCATTGATGATGCCGTGGCGGACCATCGCGCGGGCGATGTGCGGTCGGCCCGGCGGGGCACCTGCGGATTCCTCGAGCACGTCGTCGAGCGTCAGCAGCCCGGTCAGCTCCTGCACGCGGTCCACGATGGCGCTCGCGCGCTCGACGCGGCGCGTGCGCATCTCGGCGAACATGGCGGCGAGGCCCGGGTCCTTCGGGTCGATGAAGTAGCCGAGCAGGTGGACCTGCTGCGAATCGGCCGCCGTGCAGGAGAGCTCGACGCCGGCGATGCAGCGAATCCCGAGCGCCGCCGCCATGCCCTGGGCCTCGGCGATGCCATCGGTCGTGTCGTGATCGGTCAGCGCGATGCCGCCCAGCCCACGCTCTGCGGCGAGCGCGACGACTTCCCGCGGCGGCAGGGTGCCGTCGGAGGCGGTCGAGTGTGTATGCAGGTCGAAGCGGTCTCGGCTCATCTGGTGCACCCATCCTAGCGAGCGGCAGGAGCCTCCGGCGCGGACCGCGAAGGTAGTCAGGTGAACGACTCCACCCCCACCGCTCCCGTCAGGTCCCGCGCGCGCCGCGTGCTCGCATCCATCGTGCTCGCCATCGCGGCCATCACCGTCGCGGTGATGGTGCTGACCTGGCCCGGCACGCGCCCCGGCGAGTCGGCGCCCGGCCAGTCGCTCGACACGGTCGCAGGCGAGGTCATCAAGGTCGAGCAGGTGGAGTGTCAGGTCCCCGATGCACGTGGCTGCAACCGCGCCACGGCGCGCATCGAGGACGGCCCCGATGCGGGCGAGACCGGCACCTTCATCATCGGCGACAGCTCCCAGGACGTGCAGGTCGACGTGGGCGACCGGGTGCGGCTCGTGAAGAGCCAGGTCGACGAGGCCACGCTCGGCGGCATCGAGATCGAGCCGTACTCCTTCAGCGACTACGAGCGCCGCTCACCGCTCTGGATCCTCGCCGCGATCTTCGTCGTGATCGTGCTCGTGTCCGGCCGCTGGCACGGTTTGCGCGCGCTGGTCGGGCTGGCGCTCAGCGTCGGCGTGATCATCCTCTACATCGTGCCCGGACTCCTGGCCGGGGAGCATTCGATCCTGATCGCCATGACGGGCGCCTTTGCCGTGCTGCTGCTGACCGTCCCGCTGGCGCACGGCTGGGGGCCCGTCACGATCGCCGCCACGCTCGGCACGGCGACGAGCCTGCTCCTGACGCTGGGCCTGGCGATGCTCTTCACCGAGCTCGCCAAGCTGACCGGCTTCGCGAGCGAGGAGGCGGCCTACCTGTCAGCGACCGCCAACGAGGTCTCGATCCGCGGACTGCTGCTGGCGGGCATCGTCATCGCCGCGCTCGGCGTGCTCGATGACGTCACGGTCACCCAGTCTTCGACCGTGCTGGCACTGCGCCACGCGAACCCGTCGCTCGGCTTCGGCCAGCTCTTCCGGCGCGCGATGCGCGTCGGGCGCGACCACATCACGGCCACGGTCAACACGCTCGTGCTCGCCTACGCGGGCGCCAGCCTCCCGGCGCTGCTCGTCTTCGCCGTCGCTGACGTCGATGTCAGCACGGCGCTCAACGGCGAAGCGGTCGCCGGCCAGATCGTCGCGACGCTCGTCGGCTCGATCGGCCTCATCGCAGCCGTACCCGTCACCACGGCGCTCGCCACGGTGCTCGCCCTCGGCACGAACCCGACTGACATCGACCCGCACGCGGGCCACACGCACGGCCACTGAGGCTCAGCGCGGCTCCGGCTCCCTGCCGTGCGCGCTGATGTGCTGATTCGGTCACACGTGATCGCCTCAGCACATCACAGCCTCCCGCGCCCGAGGTGTGGCGGCTGAGTCACGCATAGCGACACTCAGCCGCCACACCTTGGAACGGACGCGCAGAGTGTGGCGGCTCACTCACGCATAGAGACAGTCAGCCGCCACACCTTGGGCGCGGGAGCGCGGGCGGGGCGGCGCCGGGCGGGGCGGGGCGGGGCGGGGCACTCGTGGGCCGGGGCCGACTAGAACAGGCGCATGAGCTCTTCGCCGTCGACGCAGCGCGCGAGCACCTCGTCGAGGGCGATGAAGTCGTAGCCCCACTTCTCGAGCAGGACCCGCGCCTGCGGGGCGAGCTCGGGGGCGACGAGGATGCCACGCGCTGGGGCGTGGGCGGGATTCTTCTGGACCTCGTCCATGTAGCGGTTGAGCTGCTCGACGGCGGCTGCCGTGGCGCGCACGCGCTTGATCTCGATGACACAGGTCCGCTCGTCCGCATCACGGCAGAACAGGTCGACCGGGCCGACCTCGGTGAAGAGCTCCCGCGTGAGGCCGATCATGCCGTCCTCGATCGCGTGCGGCGTCTCGAAGATGGTGGCCTGGATGTCCTTCTCGCGACCCTCGCGCACGAGCTTGGCGGTGTCCTCGAGCTCGTAGCGCGTGTCGGCGTGGACGTCTTCGATGTCGATCACGAGCGCCTCGCCGGTGGCGGTGCGCGTGATGGTGATGGTGCGGCCATCCTCGGAGACGGCGGTCGGCCCCGGCATGTAGTTGATCGGCTTGGCACCCTGCACCGCGTTCACGACGACGCTGCCGTCGTCCTTGAACAGCACGACACGGTCGCCCGTCTCGAGGGTGGTGACGAGTCGACCTTCATACCGGATGCTGCAGCGCGTAACGAGGATTCGCATTGCGGGATCGTACGCGCTCCGTCGGACGTCGGTAGCGCTTCGCTACTGAATCAGCCGGGGTCGCTGGCGGCGGCACCGAGGATGGTCACGTCCGAGATGCGTGCCCGGTAGCGATCCGGCTCGTCGACGTCGATCGACAAGGCCGTGATCCAGAGCAGCACGTGGCTCGCCTTGCGCCCATCCGTGTCGACCGCGATCTGCGTGTCGCTCGCCACCGGCACCGACTTCGATGCCTTGCGCCAGCCCTCGAGCGTGCGCTGCGGAGCGTTCGAGACGTACACCTCGACGGTCCAGTTCGGCAGCGTCGTGGTGATCGCGATGTCGCGCACCTCGACCGGCCGCTCCAGCTCGAGCACGAGGCCGACGCCCGGCTTGGCGCCGTTGAAGTCGGGCCTATCGTAGCCTTCGGTCTCCCAGATCGAGGCGGGCTTGCCGTCGACGGCGTTCGCCACGTCGTCGGGATGCTCGACGCCGTCGCCCTTCGGCTTCGGGTCGAAGGAGACCGCACCGACGACGGCGACGGGCTCGGTCGGACCCGCAGTCGACGTGTCGTCGCGCCCGACCTGGTCGCTGCCCTGCTCACCGGCGAGCATGATGCCGAACAGCACCAGCGCCACCAGCGGCACCACGACGACCGACCAAGCAAGGATCCGTGCACGCGACTGGTGCGGCGACACGGCGCGGCGCGGCGCCTCACGGCGACCCGTCGAGCGCGCGACGATGCTCGTGTCGGCGTACTCGTCGACCTCGCTCGAATCCTCGTCGACCATGTCCGGCGTCACCGCGGTCATCGCCTGCGTGGCATCGAAGCGCCCATCGGCCCCCGTCGGCGCGAAGCGCGGTGCCGCCTCGTGGACGGTCGCAAGCTCCGCCGCGAATGCGCGCATCGAGGACTGGCGCTCGACCGGGTCCGTCGCCAGCGCCAGCGCGATCGCACCCGCCAAGCGCGGCGAGACATCCGGCCGGCGCAGCTGCACGTCGCCCGGACCGATACCCGGCATCGGCGCCTCCTCGGTCAGCGCCACGAAGAGCAGCGCGCCGAGCGCGTAGATGTCATCCGTCGGCTCCGCCTGCGCGTCGGCGTCGAGCTCGCTCAGCTCGGGCGCCGCATACGGATCGCCGACCAGCTGGGCGACGTAGCTGCCGCCACCGAAGTCGACGAGCTTCACGTCGCGGTCCTCGGTCAGCAGGACGTTCTCCGGGCGCAGGTTACCGTGCATCACGTCGTGGCCGTGCGCGTGTGCCAGCGCCCGTGCGATCTGCAGGCCGTAGCCGACGACCTCGTGCACGGCGAGCGGCGCATAGCGATCGATCCGCTCCTGCAGGTTCTCACCGCGCACGTACTCGAGTACGAGCACGGGCATCTCGTCGTGCACGGCGCGGTCGATCACCATCGCGACATGCTCGTGCGAGAGTCGCGCCACGGCGGAGGAGATCTCCAGCTGCGTGCGCACGACCAGCACGTCGTCGCGATGGCGCGGGTGGAAGAGCTTCACCGTCACGCGACGATGCAGCCGCTCGTCGTGGGCGAGGTACGCCGTCGACAGGGGGCCATGGCCGATCAGCCGTTCGACCACGAAGCGGCCGGCGATGCGCTCGCCGATCAGTCGCTCCGGAAGTGCGCCGCCGCTGACGGAGTCAGCCATCTTCATCCAGCGTCTGGCCGGGCGGCACTGCGGATTCGAGGCAATTCGGGTCGGCCTGGCTGGCAGAGGCGCCGCCCGGGTCCTTCTCCGGCAATCCACCGAAGCGCTTCGGCGGCCAGTAGACCATGAAGGCCTTGCCGACGATGTGGCTCTCCGGGACGAAGCCGAAGGAGCGCCCATCGGACGAGTTGTCACGATGGTCGCCGAGCATGAGGAAGGTGCCCTTGGGCACGGTCATCGTGCCGCCGCCACTCGGCCAGTCACTGAGCCCGACCGGCGCACCGTTGGTCTCCGGCAGCGGGTGCAGGTACGGCTCCTTGATCGGATCGCCGTCGATGATCGCGTGGTGGTCCTCGACCCGGACCTTGTCGCCGGGGAGGCCGACGATGCGCTTGATGTAATTGACGTCGGCCTTCACGGCGTCGCGCGTGTTGTCCTTGCCGCGCTTCGGCATGTTGCTCGGGTCAGCCACGATCGCGGGATCCGGCAGGCCGCCTTCGCCGATGCCGGCCGGCGGGTTGAAGACCACGACGTCGCCGCGATGGATGTCGGAGAAGCGGTACGAGACGCGGTCGACGAGCACGCGGTCGCCGCAGTGCAGCGTGTTCTCCATCGAGCCGGACGGGATCTTGAAGGGCTTGACCAGGAACTGCTGGACGAGGAATGCGAGCGCGAGCGCCGCGACGATCGTGATGACGACCTCGAGCAGGGTGCCGCGGTCCTCTTCCGGCTCGAGCTCCCAGGAGTCGATGTCGTCCACGGACGGGTCAGGTGAGGTGCGGCGACGCATGTCTGGGCATCCTATCGACCACTCCACGACGAAGGCCGCCCGGAGGCGGCCTTCGTGCGAAACGGTTGGCGCCGTGAGGCGCCGCTGGCTAGAAGTCGAACGGCGTGATGGCGTCCGACTCGAGCGCGCTCACGAAGCGATCGATGTCCGCCTCCATGTTGGCGCGCGTCAGCTGCTCGAGGTCGTCGATGAGCCGATCGGTGCCGCGGTTCAGGGTCTCGTCGAAGCGCTCGACGTCCTGGTGGCGGTAGATCCCGCGCTCAGCCCACTCGCAGTTCGGGCAGCGCAGCTCGATCTCCCAGCAGTCGTCCTCGGTCTCCCGCCAGGAGACCGGATACACGAGGCCCGAGTCGCACTCGGGGCAGCACTCGAGGTCTACGGCGGTGTCCTCGTCGAGGGGGATCGTGTCTTCCGCGTGGAAGTACACGATCTCGACGCTCTTTCCGCTGGGGAGAATGATTTTCTTGATGTGGAAGTCGCCCATGAAGTCCTGATCTCGCTGGCAAGTGCGCCGCTGAGGGGGTTGCGGCTACAGCCCGTATCGGCGGGCCCAGAACGGCGCTTGAGGGGTTTGTCGGCGTGCATGCCACCAGCCGCCTGCGATCCAGTCAGCGTGCGATACGCTGCGTGCACGGTCACGGCCCCGTCGGACCCTGAATTCCGCTCCATAATACCGAGAGATGCAGGTACTTCTTGTCATGGAACTGACTGGCATTTTGCACTGGAACGAGTTCGAAACGGGTTTTTGGTCACTCGACCTCGATGTCCCGCACGCGGAGCTCGGGGATCGGGTCGTGCTTGTGACCGACGCGATTCCGTCGGAATTCGTGGACGGCGCTCGAATTCGTATCGCTGGAACGGTGCAGGAAGGCGTCGTCGACTTCCTCATGGCGGGCCCACGCGTCGAGGTGAACGACGTGACCGTTCTCGGGTAAGGGGTGGTTGTGACGTCCACGCTCGCCTCCCTGCCACTCCTCGCCCACGGCCTGTCCGTGGAGATCGAGGACGTGCCACTGCCGATCGGCACCTTCTACGCGGCCGCTGCCGGCGCCCTCGTCCTCTCCTTCCTCCTCCTCGCCGTCGGCCTGCGCACGCCGCGCTTCAGCAGCGGTGAGCTGCGCGCCGAACCGAGATGGCTGGATCGCCTCGCGGGCACGCTCGCGTTACGCGTGCTCGCACGCACGCTCGGAGTCGCCTTCCTCGTGACGCTGCTCGCCACGGCGCTTTGGGGAAGCACGCTCCCGGCAGCGAACCCGGCGCCGAACCTCGTCTTCGTGCTTGGCTGGCTCGGCCTGCCCCTCGCCGCGGTGCTGATCGGGCACGGCGTGCTGCTGCTGCATCCCGTCGCGGCGCTCGCCAAGCTCGGCGGCATGCGTGACACGACGCCCACTCCGCCGGCCCCCTGGATCGGCCTCTGGATCGCCTGGCTCGGCCTGTTCCTGTTCACCTGGCTGGAGCTGGTCTATCCCACGGCGACGAAGGTGCGGCTGCTCGGCGCGCTCACCTTCGCGTGGCTGCTGCTCGGCCTCGTCGCCAGCTCGCGCTGGGGCGTGCGCGCGTACGTCGAACGCATCGACCCCTTCGGCACCTACGCGCGACTGCTGGCCAGCCTGTCGCAGTGGGGACTGCGCCGCGACGGGCGGCTCGGCATTCGACTGCCGCTGCTCGGCGCCAACCGCGACGTGCCGCCCGCGCCAGGGCTCGTGGCCCTCGTCACCTTGCTGATCGGCACCGTCTCGTACGACGGGCTGACCCGCACCGGCTGGTGGCAGGAGCGCGTCGCGCTCGCCACCGCGGACCTCGCGCGCAGCGGCATCAGCGCCGCGAACGGGCGCATGCTGTTCGGCACCTTCGGCTTCATCCTGCTCGCGCTGCTGGCGTGGGGCGCCTTCGAGCTCGCGACGTGGGCCGCGGCTCGCATCGGGCGGCTCGACACCGGCCGCGGGCTCCGCCGCACGGCACAGGCATTCGCGCCGAGCCTGCTGCCGATCGCGCTCGCCTACGTCGTCGCCCACTACTTCTCGTTCTTCGTGGTGCAGGTCCAGGACCTCATCCGCTACGCCAGCGATCCCTTCGACGCCGGCTGGAACCTGTTCGGCACCGCCGATCGCAAGCTCCGCGACCTCCACGTGCCCAGCGGCACGACCGTCTGGTTCGTCCAGGTCGCCTCGATCGTCGTCGGCCACGTCGCGGGCCTGCTCCTCGCCCACGACCGCGCGCTGGAGCTGGCCCCGCGCCGTTCCGATGGCACCCTCGACTACCGCGCCGCCACCTTGAGCCAGCTGCCGCTGCTGGCGCTCATGCTGCTCTACACCGTAGGCGGCCTCTACTTCCTCTCGGAGGGACTTGCATGACCAAGCGACCGACCACGACGCCCGCCACCGCTCCGGACCCGGAGGCCACCGACGCGCGACGACGCAGGCGCTGGATCATCCTCGCGGTCGTCGCCGTTGCCGCGGCGGCGATCGCCATGGGCGTGCTCGGCTCGCTGCTGCTCGGCGCCGGCGACAGCGTCGCTGCCAAGGACGTCATGGCGTGCGTCCCGTCGGACGAGTCACGCGACTTCACCAAGGCCGAGAACAAGGAGAATCCCCACGAGGTTGGCGGCTGCCCACCCAAGGGCGCGCCCTCGGTGGACGGGCTCGTGCAGGAGGCGACCGACACCGGCTTCGACCTCGTCACGATCGACGGCGACAAGCGCAGCTATCCGGTGCGCCCCGCCGACCGGCCCTATATCGACATCCAGCACGCCCAGTCACACGCGGCGCTCGGCCAGCCCGTGACGATCTACACGAAACGGGTAGATGGCGACGACGTGATCATCTACATGACCGACTCCACGCTCGACTTCGCGAAGTCGAAGGACTGACAGGACCACCATGCACGCCTCCACACGATCCACCTCGCTGCTGCTCCTGGTCGTCCTCGCACTGCTGCTCGCGGCTGGCTGCGGCGGCGGCTCGGATGACGACGCTGCCGCCCCGGAAGCCGAGGCAGTGTCACTGACGCATGTCGACGGCGCGATCGAGCTCATCGATTCCACGCTGACCGTGACCCCCGCCAACGGCGGCGAGGAGATCACGCTGGCGGTGGGCCCGGCGATCGAGCCGGGCGCCGTCCAGGCGCTGGCGGCCGCAGGAACCAAGGCGCGCGTCTACTACCGCGACGAGGCATCGCCGACGGCCGCGAAGGTCGAGGAGGCGCCGACCCGCGCGATCGGCGCGACCGTCCACGAAGGACAGGTCGTCAAGGTCAGCAAGACGCGCATCGTGATCGACGGCGATGACGGCGAGCACAGCTTCACCATCCGCGACGAGGACCGCGCAGCCTTCGACGTCGGCCACCTCACCGAGCATCGCGCCGAGGGCGAGCCGGTTCGTGTCTACGTCCAGAGCGACGCCGACGGCGAGTACGCCGTCTCCTACGAGGACGCCTGACGCGTCAGCGAAGCTCGGTCAGCGCGTGGCGGTGATCGCCGCGCGCAGGATGCCGAGTGATTCCTCGAGCTGTGCGTCGGTGATGACCAGCGGCACGAGCACGCGGATGCAGTTGCCACCCACGCCGGCCTTGTGCATGAGCAGGCCATGCTGGGCGGCGTACGCCTGGATCGCGTCGACGCGATCCGAGTCGGGCGTCTTGGTGCCGGGCTGCATGAACTCGAGCGCACGCATCGGTCCGAGGCCGCGCGACTCGGCGATGCCGGCGTCCTCGGCCTGGAGCGCGTCGAACGCAGTCTTGAGCGTCTCGCCGACGATGACCGCACGGTCGAGCAGGCCACCTTCGAAGGCGTCGAGCACGGCGTGTGCCGCCTCGCAGGCGAGCGGGTTGCCCGGGTAGGTGCCGCCGATGCCGCTGTCGGGCACGCGGTCCATGATCTCGGCCTTGCCGATGATCGCGCCCAGCGGCACGCCGGCGGCGATCGACTTGGCGCTCAGCAGCAGGTCGGGGCGCACGTCGAAGTGCTCCGTCGCCCACAGCTTGCCGGTGCGGCCCATGCCGCTCTGCACCTCGTCGAAGACGAGCACGATGCCATGCTCGTCGCAGAACTCGCGCAGGCCGCGCAGGAAGGATGCCGGCGGCACGACGAACCCGGCCTCGCCCTGGACGGGCTCGACCACCATGCACGCGATGTGCTCGGCGGCGAAGTGGGTCTTGGTCATCTTGCGCAGCTGCGTGAGGGCGTACTCGCTGGCAGCTTCCTCGTCACCGTTGAAGTCGAGCGGGTTGGCGAACGGGGCGCGGTAGACCTCGGGCGCGTACGGGCCGAATCCGGCGCGGTACGGGTGCACCTTCGAGGTCATCGTCATCGCCATCAGCGAGCGGCCGTGGAAGGCGCCGGCGAAGCAGATCACGCCGCTGCGGCCGGTGGCTGCGCGCGAGATCTTGACGGCGTTCTCGACCGTCTCGGCACCGGTGTTGAACAGCGCGGACTTCTTCGGGCCGTCGATCGGTGCGCTCTCGTTGAGTCGCTCGCACAGGCGCACGTACGTCTCGTACGGCACGATCGTGTAGTCGGTGTGGGTGAAGCGCTGGGCCTGGGCGATGATCGCCTCGGTCACCGACGGATGCGTGTGGCCGACGTTGAGCACGCCGACGCCGCCGATCCAGTCGATGAAGGTGTTGCCATCGATGTCAGTGACGGTCGCGCCATGCGCGTGGTCGACATAGATCGGATAGACCAGCGAGAGGGCGTCGGCCAGTGCCGCTGCCGAGCGCTGCGCCAGGTCGCGTGATCGCGGCCCCGGGACCTCCGTGACGATGTTCACGCTCGCTGCGTGTGCCGTTGCCTGCTCCATGGTGTTCCTCTCCACGTAACGAATGCACCACGGTGCGAAGGGGCACCGTGGTCATATCGGGATCGATGCTAGCAGCCTCCGATGGTCCGGCGGATCCATCTCGCGCGCATGCGATGATGCTGCGGTACACGAGGAGGAGTAGCCATGGTGCTCAGCGACCGATCGATCCGCGAGGCGCTCGCCGCCGGACGGCTCGAGATCACGCCCTTCGACGATGCCCTGGTGCAGCCGTCGAGCGTCGATGTGCGCGTCGGGAAGTACTTCCGCGTGTTCCGCAACAACCGACGCCCCTACATCGACGTTCGCGAGCCCGCCGAGGGCCTGACCGAGCTGATGGAGGCGACGGAGGACGACCCCTTCATCCTGCATCCCGGCGAGTTCGTGCTGGGCGCGACCGCCGAGCAGGTGCGGATCGGCAACGACCTGGTCGGCCGGCTCGAGGGCAAGAGCTCGCTCGGCCGCCTCGGCCTGCTCATCCACTCGACGGCGGGCTTCATCGACCCGGGCTTCCAGGGCACGATCACGCTCGAGCTCTCGAACGTCGCCAACCTGCCGATCACGATCTACCCCGGCATGAAGATCGGCCAGATCTCCTTCCTGCAGATGACGACCGCGGCCGACAACCCCTACGGCAGCGGCACCCTCGACTCCAAGTACAAGGGCCAGGTCGAGCCCACCGAGTCGAAGTACCACCTCAACTTCACCTGACCCGACGGGTGGTGGTTGCCAAGCCACTGCGATCGTCGTACCGTCAGGTGGAACGCCCACCCTTTCGATCGCCACTTCACCACACGTACCAGGTCCGAGGCGGACCACACGGTGTGGAGTGACGAGGCCGCACGCGGGACCGTGCAGCTTCGAGATGAGATGGGACGGGACGACATGGCTGCTGTGCAGGCAATGGGATGTGGATGTGGAGGCGGCGCAAGCGCGCTCCAGGCCTCTGGTGGCGGCGGCTCGATGGCCGCGTCGAAGACGACTTCAACGACGGTGGCCGGTCAGGCGCTCGCGAGCTCGATGCAGCTCGGCGCCGGCGTCAGCCTCGGCGGTGGCAGCGCAGCCAACCAGGCCCTCGCGGGCATGGCGACGCAAGCCGCAGCAGGACATTCGCACGGCGCAGCCACGACCGCCGGTGGTGCCGGAGCAGGTCCCGCAGCCGCGGGCCACGCACACGCGGCTGGCGGCGGACATGCCGGCCCGCAGCTCGCGCTGACCACGAAGGATGACCCGCGCTTCCTCAAGGGCACGGTCGGGCCCGCCTCCACCAAGGAAGGCGACGCCGCGACGGTGAAGGGCGCCGCGTCCAAGAAGGGCAAGGGCTTCGACGGACGCGAGGGGCAGGACGTCAACGACAACGACCGCCAGCAGATGAACTACTCCGTCACCGACGCGAACTTCAATCCGCGCCTCGGCCTGCTCCCGGCGAACCCGGACACGGGCAAGGAGATGAACTACACGCAGCACACCAACACGTACAACATGGCGGGCTCGCTCGACTACCTGCCGCAGATGCTGCGCCAGACGGGTGACACGCAGCGCGCCGCGCTCATCGAGAGCATGAACGCGAAGATCGTGGCGAACCAGAACGCGGGCATCGGTACCAAGCTCGGTGCGGCGGGCGCGGCCTACGGCGTGTTCAAGACGCAGGACCCGGCGCTCCAGGGCGTCACCGCCGAGGAGCTCGGTGCGCTGCAGTCGCTCAAGAACATCCCGGGCACGAACATGGACCTGAAGCAGTACGTGATCAGCTCCAAGGACGTGACCGGCCAGAACTGGGCGCGCATGCACCACCCTGAATCGGCGTGGCAGATGCTCGCGACGCTCCTGCCCTACCAGCAGTCAGGTCGCATGACGAGCGAGCAGATGCTCGTGCTCGCAGGCGATGACGGCGTGTCCGGCTCCGGTCGCCTCAACGGCGTGAACAACCAGGACGGCAAGGACAGCTTCAACGACGGTGAGATCGAGATCTGGGCGATGGCCGCGCAGATGGGCGACGACGTCGTACAGGCGATGATGAGTGGCCACAACCACAACGACCAGTCAGCCGATGCGCTGACCAACCCGAACATCAACAAGATCGCCGGCGTGAAGGGCCGCGAGGCCAGTCCGGAGCGTGCCGCGGCGATCGCGGAAGTCCTGCGCAACGGCAAGGTCGGCGACGCCGGCGATGCCAAGAAGGACGGCACCAAGGCCGACGACAAGGTGCTCATCGGCAAGAAGTGATCGCCCGTCCGCATCACTCCTGTCCCGCAACGACGAGCGGCCCGACACGATGTCGGGCCGCTCGTTTTCCTGCGAGGGAGGGGGTACTGCGCGTCGACGATGGCTACAGCAAAGGACCGTCAGGTACTGCATGCCGGGATGAGCGCTGCGTGCGGTGGCGACCAAACCACCGTGGTGCACGCTGCTGCTCGCGTCGAGTGCGTCAGTACCCGCGGAACAGGCGCTTGAGCCAGCCCGTGAATCCCTGTTCCTGTTGCACGTAGAGCACGCCCGTCTTCGGATCGACGAAGGAGTTGCCCTGGGTCGCCCAGGAGCTGAGCGGGTTCGAGCCCAGGCCTCCCAGCCCACCCCATCCACCGAGCGCCTGGTTCGGCACGATGATGTTGTAGTACTTGTTCGTGTACTGGTTCGAGTTGGTGACCTGCTGGTTCACATCCCCGTTCGGCGCGATCGCCGTCTGGTTCGTGGCATTGGTCTGCGGCACCCCGCTGCCCGGCGAGTAGCCCGCAGGCAGCCCGGTCAGCGTCGGCGCCGTGATCGGCATGGTGCCCGTTGCCGGGGTCGTTGCGTCGTAGGGGCTCGCGAGCTGCGACGTCGGCAGTGCCGTCGTCGCGGGCAGCGAAGTCGCCACGGTGGGATTGATGCTGGACATTCCTTGCTCCTCCTGGTCGACCCCGGCTTCCTCGACCGGGGTACCTCCACTCCATGCCTGCCAAGCTGAATGGCAGCGAGGCATGCAACCGTGTGTCGCATTCGGGGGTCGCCGCGGTTGCGGCGTCGAGGGGGAGCATGCGGCCACCCACTGCACGTGGTCGTGGCCTCCGGTGGCCGCAGCAGGACGCGGGGGCCACAGAATGCGCTTGTGAGCAGGCGTTTCCGGGCGGCCAGAGCTGATGCTCGATGGCCGCGCGCTGGGCGCCTGCGGCGCCTGTTTCGGGCCGTTGGGCGGCCGTTTCCGTCGGGGTGGAGCGGGGGTCTGGAGTGCGGGGACCGTGATAGGTCCTCGCGGCCGGACCACGACCGCGCAGCGCTGGATATCCCGCCCCTCCACGCAACGACGGTGTCGCGTGGAGGGGAGAGCAGGATGTCCTGCGGCCGCGGTCCGGCCTCGAGGCTCGCGTCACCAGATAGGCGGGAAAACTGCCCAGGTGCGTAGCCTTCGGGGGGTCGGGCCTAGATCAGGGCGCCGAGCAGGCTCGAGAGGAAGCCACCGGAGCCGAAGCTTCCGAAGCCGCCACCCATGCCCCAGGGAGTCTGCCCGTAGGCAGGCTGCTGGACCGCGCTGATGGTGTTCGTGTTGGTGTTGACCACGGACTGGTTGCCGCCGGTCGACGTCTGGTTCGTGACGTTCGTCTGGCCGGAGCCAGTGCCGAAGCCGCCACCCAGTCCCATCGGGACACCGGTCGAGATCGGCAGCGTGTTCATGCCGTGGAGCCCGGGCATGCCCTGAAGGCCGCCCATTCCGCCCATGCCGCCGACACCCGGCAGCCCGTAGGCGCCGACCATTCCGGTGGCGAGCCCTGCGTAGGGGGCCTTGAGCCGCTCCTCGAGCCGGACCTTCTCGATCTTCTCGTTGGAGAGCGCCCGCTCGTACTGCAGCTGGAGGCTGGAGACCTGCTGCTGCGACTGGAGCTTGGTGTTGTAGA
>JAOPYV010000115.1 GCA_025964435.1 Thermoleophilia bacterium
AAGATCGACGGGCATGGGGCGAGCGCCGCCCATGCCACGCTCACCAACGCGCTCTACCTCGCCGCAAAGACCGCCACCCGCTGGTATGCACCGCGTCTGCTCGATCGCCACGGCCGCGTGCCGGTGCTGCGCGTCGCGGGCGGCGTCGCGCTGGTCGGGCTGGTGCTCGTCGTCTTCGGTGGCAGCCTGCCGATCGCGCTCGCCGGCGCGGTGCTCTGGGGCATCGGCGCCGCGCTCGGCTTCCCGGTCGGCATGAGCGCTGCCGCCGATGACCCGCGTCACGCCGCCGCGCGCGTCGCGGTCGTCTCCTCGATCGGCTACGCCGCGTTCCTGGTGGGTCCGCCGCTGATCGGCCTGCTCGGCGATCACGTCGGCGTGTTGCGCTCCTTGACCGTCGCCGCCGGCTTGCTCGCGGTCGGCTTGCTCGTCTCCGGCGCGCTGCGCCCACCCGATTCGGGGAACGCCTCCACGACGATCGCCGACGACACGCCCGGCTCCTGAAGCTCCGCGTCGCCGAGCTGGACCCGCTCCTTCGGCGTCTCGAGCCGGATCGCGAACCGTGAGCCATGCGGGAAGACCGGCTCGTACCAGGAGTCGCCGCCCTGCGCCGTCGCGAGGCCCTGCACGATCGACAGTCCCAGCCCGGTTCCGGTCGGGTCGGGCGTCCCGGTCGGCCCCTGGGCGAACTTCGCGAACAGGTGCGGAATGAACGGGCGTGGAACGCCTGGGCCCGTGTCGTAGACCGAGATCTCGACCCAGCCATCGTCGCGCGCGAACGCGTCGAGCCGGATCGGCGGCGCCCCGTAGCGCTTCGCGTTGGTGAGGAAGTTGAGCAGGATCTGCTCGAGCGCATCGGGATCTGCGACCGCCATCACATCTGCCTCGCAGGTGATCTCGGCCTCCTCATCCAGGCCCGCCGCCTTCCGTGCCTGCTCGAGCCGTTCGCGCACCTGGATCGGGCGCACGCGCACCGGGTACTCGCCGCCCTCCAGCCGCGTCAGCGCCAGCAGGTCGTTGACGAGCCGTGTCAGTCGCGCACCCTGCTCATGGATGATCTGCACGAACTGGCGGCGCTGGTCGTCGGAGAGGTCCTCCCAGCGATCGACGAGCGTCGATGCGAATCCGGAGATCGAGGTCAGCGGCGTGCGCAGCTCGTGCGACGCCATCGCGAGGAAGTGCGTGCGCATCTCATCGTGCAGGCGCAGGCTGGCGTTGGCCGTGTTCAGCTGCTGCGCCGTCAGCCGCAGGGCCGCCGCCTCGGCGCGTTCGCCCTCCCCGAGCGCGCGCCGCCGCAGCCAGGCCGCCGACGCCATCTCGGCAGCTGCCGCGCATGCGGCGAACGCGAGCGCCTTGAGCAGTCGGTGGGAGCTACTCCCGCTCATGGGTGCTCGCCTTCAGCAGTCCGGGACCGAGCTTCTCCACGACCTCCATGTCATTGCGTCGGTACAGCAGCACCTCGGTCGCCGGGGAGCGGTGCCCACGCGCGACGACGAAGCGACCCTCGTGGGAGCGCACGTCGTCGTACTCCTCGAGCCGCACGCGCACGAGCCGCGTGCAGTCGAGGCTGCCGCACTCGCAGCAGATGTCGAGCTCGTCGCCGGGCTTGGCGAGCGGCGTCGCAGCGCTGACGATGCGCACGTTGATCTCGCGGTAGATGCCCTCGTTGCGACGCACGCGTTCGGCGCGCTGGGCGAAGTCGGACTCGCGACTGCGCTCGTCGAGCACCACCGCGAGCCGCCCCTCGATCTCCTGCTTCTCGACGATGACGTGGTCGGGCCGCTGCGCCACCACGACGTCGGTGTCGATCTCGTGCCCCGGCGCGACCACGAAGCGCGCGGGCGCGGAACGCACCTTGTCGTACTGCGCGACGGTCAGCTCCAGGATCTCCGTGCAGTCGAAGTCCGGACACTCGCAGCGCAGCGCCACGATCTCGCCCGAGACGTTGTCGCGCGCAGGGGCAGCCCGATCGAGGACGGCACGCAGCACCTCCTCGTTGTCGGCCTTGCGTTGCTGGATCAGGGGCTGCGTCAACATCTCCTGAGGAGCGTTCCGCGTCGTCTGCGGATCATGCCCAGCCCGGCTCAGCTTTCAGCAGGTAGGGGGCACTCGCGCATCGGCGCGTGCAGTGGCCCGCACGATTTCAGCTGTGTGCGGCGGCAGCCTGTTCGACGCGTCGCCCGAAGAAGCCGTCGACTGCCGCGAGCATCTCCGCCTGGTGCTCGACGAGCCCGCCCATGTGGCCGGCGTTCGGAATGGTGATCCACTCCTTGTCGCCGACGAGCTGCTCGTAGATGCCGCGCGTGTAGCTCATCGGCGTCATCGCATCCTTTTCGCCGATCACGACGAGGTGCGGCACGCGCAGCTCGGTGAGCGGCGTGGTCGGCACGTAGCGGAAGGCCGAGGCGAGCGAGCTGGCGCTGTACTTCCAGACCATCATGGGGTCGTCGAAGCAGTGCTGCTTGAGCACCGGGTCATCGCTGACCGCGTCCCAGTTGGCGATCGACCTGGTCGGCAGCTTGAGCTTCGGCGCGACGCGGTCGAGCAGCAGAGCGAGCGGCTTGGCGAAGCGGTCGCGCGGCGTCATCGGCTGGTCGGGCAGGTAGATCCAGTGGCTGACCGCGGCGAACAGGCCGTCGATCGCGTTCGCTGCGAGCAGCGCGTAGTAGCCGCCGAGGCTCGAACCCATCACGCCGACCGGCAGGCCGAAGCGCTCCTGGGCATACGCGCCGGCGACGGCGATGTCCTCGATGATCGTGTCGTTGGTGAACTCGCCGCGCGGGCTGCTCGAGCGGCCGTGGCCGCGCAGGTCGACCGCAACGACGTTCCAGCCGAGCTGGGAGAGCTTCCACTCGAAGTCGGCGTAGCCGAGCGCATGGTTGCTGAGCCCACCGACGAAGATGACCGAGCCGCGCGCGGGCACGCCTTCTGCGGCCGCGTAGACGTCGACGTGCACCTGGCCGTTCCCGCTGACGGCGAGTCGCGCGGTGTCGCGATGGGTCGACGCTTCCTCCCACCCGTAGAGCGCGATCGTGGCGGCCTCGTCGGGCGAGACTTCGCCCAGGCCGGTGCGGGACAGGACGCGTGGAGGCGTATCGATGCTGGTCATGCGTGGCGCATACCCCGCCCCGCGCCGCTCCACACGACTGGCTAGCGCAGCACGACGGAGCGCTCGTAGACGATCTGTGCGCCGGCGCCCGTGGTCACGTAGGTGCGCAGCACCAGCGTCGAGCGTCGCCGCTTGGTCAGCTCGCGCCGCGCGGCAGCCGTCAGCCTGACCTGCATGTGAACACCCGAGCGGACCTTGAGCGGCTTGGCGCGACCGACCACGACTGCCCGCCGCGTCGCGCTGGCGATGCCGGAGACCTTGCCCTTCGCCGTCAGCACGGCCGTGACGCGGCAGCCCTTGCAGGGCTCGACGAATCGGAAGCCGCGCTTGATCGTCGTCGTGCGCTTGAGCACGGCGGCCTTGCGCTTGATCACCCGGGTCGTCGCGCCGCCACCGCTCGTCGAACCTTCGACGGTGCGGGCGGGCGCGCACCACTTGTCACAGGTCATCACCTTGGTGCCGAGCGGCAGCAGCAGCTTCGCCTCGACGGTGCCGGTCTGCGCCGTGTCGGCGTTGGCGTAGGCGCGCCAACCCTCGCCGGGCGCCTGGACGAAGATCTTCGTCGCGGCGGGGTCGACGCGGCTCTGGCCCCAGACCACGACCGCGCCGGATGCGCTGCGACCGCTCAGCCAGAGCGTGCGCTGGAACACGAGCGCCGCGGGCTTCGGGCAGAGCTTGGTCGAGCAGGTCACGTTGCTGGGGTGGAAGAGCCCGGAGTTGAAGCCCTTCTCGCCGCCCTCGTCCTGGAGCGAGTACCAGATGAAGGTCTCGATCCGCGGGTTGAGCCATGCGAAGCGCAGGGCATCGGCCGTACGGATCGCCTGCAGCTCGGTGCTGATCGCGTCGGAGCCGTAGGTGCCGGTGCGGTAGCCGAACTCGGTGATCCAGATTGGCTTGTCGCGCGTCACCGAGTACTGGTCGAGCTCGTCGGTCAGGTCCTTGATGTTGCCGAGGCCGACGCGCGGTGAGGTGATCGTCGTCGCGAACGGCGACTGGCCGGCGATGTAGGCGTTGTGGCCCCACGCATCGATCGGCGACTTCCACTGCTCCAGCAGCGGCAACACGCCCTCCATGAAGGTGATCGGCGGCAGCTCGCGGGCGAGCGGCGCGGTCGGGCCGACGGCAACACGCAGCGTCGGGTCGACGGCCTTGATGCGTCGGGCAGCCGTGTCGTAGAGGCGCGCGTAGCGTGCGGGGCCGATCAGCTTCGTGCCCTCCCAACGCGGCTCGAAGAAGTTGCCGTTCGGCTCGTTCCAGATCGTCCACTGCGTGACGCGCCCGTGGCCGTGGCGGCCGTCGTAGCGAGTCGTCGCGGCCTGGGAGAACTCGGCGAAGCGGTCGACGAAGTGCGTGAACTGCGCGTCGCTGCGGCCGACGTAGCTCTGGCTGGGATTGTTGTGCACCCACTTCGGGGCGCCCCAGATCGAGAGCAGCACCTGCATGCCGCGGGCGTTCGCCTGCGCGGTCACGTAGTCGGTCGCGCTGAAGTCGTAGCAGGCGTTGTTCGGGTCGGTCGGCGAGCCCTTCGTCCGTGGATCACACTTGGCGACCCAATCCCAGCGCACGATGTAGCGGATCACCTTCGCGCCGTAGTCACGCTGCGTGTCCATCATGATCGGCCCCGTCGTGGGGTTCTCCATCATGCCGAACTGCTCGATGCCGACCACCATGCCGGGGCGCGCCTCGGCGCGGCCGGGCGCCGCGAACAGCGCGAAAAGAGCGGCCAGCAACAGCAGCGGGACAAGGAAGCGCGGGGGATGTAGTGGACGGACCATGGCTCCAATGTGCGACGGGATCGGGAATCCGTCCAGCGGTTCGCACGTATCGGCCGAGTCGCGGCCGCCTTCATCAACGGTGAGAGAACGCTAAGATCCGATCCATGAACCTCGATGCCGACCTCTCCCCGACCGCTGGCCCACTACTCGTCACGGGCGCGCACGGGCAGCTCGGCACCCACGTACTCGAAGCTGCGGCGCTGCGCGGCATCGAAATCATCGGCGTCGATCGAGCCGACGCGGACATCACCGATGAACACCAGATGCAGGCGCTTTTCGATGACCTGCACCCTTCGGCCGTGATCCATTGCGCCGCGTACACCAACGTCGATGGCGCCGAGGCCGACCGCGAGGCCGCTTTCCGCATCAACGGCGAAGGGAGCCGCCTGATCGCGCAGCTGTGCCACGAGACCGGCGCGCACCTCGTCGCCGTCTCGACCGACTACGTCTTCCCCGGCACCCATCCCGAGGGCTACGCCGAGCACGACCTCACCGGACCGATCAACGTCTACGGCGAATCCAAGCTCGCTGGCGAGTGCGCGATCCGCGACGTGCTCGGCGAGGATGCGGCGATCGCCCGCACCGCGTGGCTCTTCTCCGCGCAGGCGCCGAACTTCGTCCAGACGATCGCCAAGGCGGCGCGTGAGCGCGACGTGCTCGACGTCGTCGACGACCAGCACGGCAACCCGACCTGGTGTGGGCACCTCGCCGAGGCGCTGCTGACGCTCGCCGTCGAGCGGATCGGCGGCACCCACCACCTCGTCGGCCAGCCCACCGCCACGTGGCGCGACCTTGCCCAGGCCGTCGTCGATGAGCTCGGCGTCGAGTGCGAGGTGCGGCCCACCACGAGCGAGGCGTTCGTGCGCCCCGCCAAGCGTGCCGCCTGCTCGATCCTGCGCGTGACCAACCCGCAGACTCCGGAGATGGGCGACTGGCGCGAGGGCGTGCGCGCCTCGCTGCAGGACGAAGTTCCGGTCGGCTAGCCGAAGTTGCCCTTGCGCTCTTGTGAGATCGGGGCACACTAGGTGGGTGATCCCCCGCCGCCTTCCTCTCCGTGCCCTGCTGCTCTGCGCCGTCGCGCTCGTCGTCCCCGTCTCCACCGCCAGCGCCGCTGAGGTGCTGACCGTCACCGCGCCCGCGACCGACAACTACAAGGCGCAGTGGAACGCGAACCCGCAGGTGCGCGAGCTGCGCTCCTGGCTGAGCTTCGACGTGATCGGCGCTGCCGGCACGACCTGGAAGCCCGTCGCGCCCGGTGACATCGTCGTGACAGGCGGCTCGGTCACCGTCAACGCAGCCGATGGCCGCAGCGCCCGATTGAGCGCGCGTGTCATCCAGGGCGCCGCGACGGTGCTGCTGCGCTATGACCACGCGGCGCGCGGTGCAAAGTTCGGACCACTGATCAGCCTGACCAATCCCGACACGCTCGCCGTGAACCCCGTGCGCGTGCAATTGACACTGACGTCCAACGACGTGAACTTCGCCACCGGCATCGCCGAGTACCGCGACGAGGCCGCCTTCGACAGCCTGCCGAGCGACCACCTCGAATACAACGGTCCCGGTGGCCGGTGGCACGTCGGCGGCTCGGCGATCCGCACCGACTGGGAAGCCAAGCCGGCTTCGCCGCTCACGCTGACGGCGAGCACGCCCTCCGCGCCCGCGACGGTTCGGCCGCCGCGCATCACCAGCCTTTGGATGCCGCTGCGCGTGCGCACGCCGCGCGTGACGGTCAGCATCCGTGGCGCCGCCGTCGGCGCAAGCCGCATCAAGTACGCGCGGATCCAGGTCGGTGCCGGCCGCTGGAGTCGCTGGACGCCGATTCGCTCGAGCTACACCGTGCGGCTTCGCTCAGCCAACGCCACCACGCGAGTCCGCGTGCAGCTGCGCAACGCGGCTGGTCAGAACTCGCTCATCGCGCAGCGCTACGTACGGTGCGTGTGCGGATGAGGCACCTGCGTCAGCTCGTCGTGCTGCTCAGCGCCCTCAGCTGCTTCGTGGCTGCACCAGCCACTGCCGCGACCGTCCAATCCTGGCCGGGTTGCACGGGTGGCTTCAACTCCGGCTCCTTCGACGGCGCCGGCCGCACCTACGTGCCGTGTGGCAACCCTACGACGGTGGGTATCTACGACACCGCCGGCAAGCTGGTCGACCAGTTCGACGCGGCGACGCACCATACGGATGTCGCGCCGACCATCGATGGGAATCTCGTCTATGCGGCAGGCCCGGCCGGGCCGATGCGCTACCGCCGGGCGGGCGATGGCAGCTGGGCGCGCGATCTGGCGTGGGCGCCGGTGCGCTATCCGATCTGGGGAACGTCGTACCCGGCTGCGGGGTTCTATGTCGCGGTCGATGCGCGTGGCAATTCCTACTACGCAGACGGCATGTGGGCGTCGAGCAACGTCAACACCGTGGTGAAGTACGACCCAACCGGCCAGTTCCTGACCCGATTCGGCGAGTGGCAGAGCTCGTGGGCGCTGGGCGGCTTCCACTGGAACGTCGCCGGCATCGCCGTCACGCCGGATGGCTCGAAGGTCCTGACCGCGGAGGTTGGGAACAACCGGATCCAGACATGGACGAACACCCGCGCCGACGGCTCGCTGGCGCCGGCCAACGAGCCCTACACCGCGAAGTCCAGCTTCGGCGCGACCGAGCAGACCGACCCGCAGCGCACCGGCATCTGTGACTACGAGGGTTGGGCAGGCCGCTTCGCCGCCTCCTACGACGTCAATCTCGACGCGACTGGCAACGTCTATGTGATCAACACCACCTGCAAGCAGGTGCTGGTCTTCGATCCCACGCTGACTCGCATGATCGCCAGCCACGACGTGCGGGCGGGCGTCGACTATCCGCGCCCCCACGGCTTCGCCGTCGGTCCCAACGGCATGGTCTTCGTCGGCGAGAATGAGCGCGTCGTCGTGCCCGGCGCAGTGGCTGCGGTCACAGGGCCACCGATTCGGGCGGGAGCACCCGTCCCCGCACCGGCACCCGCCGAGCGGGCTCAGGAGGATGCCGGACTGGCTTCGGTGGCGCCGCCGGCCGGTGGTGCAGCGCCGGGCGCTGCCGCTGGCTTGCAGGACACGGAAGTGCCCGCGACGTCCACGGCCGATCGGACAGCGCCGACGCCCCGACTGACACTTGCGCGCCATCGCCTGGTTGGAGCGGTCACGCGCCGGCAACTCGCGCTCGCCGTGCGCTGTACCGAGACGTGTGCGGTCCGGATCGACATCCTGCGTGGCAGTCAGCTCATCGGCCGCAGCTTTGCTGCCGCACACGTGCGCCCGCGTGCGCTTCGTGTCGCCCTGGCGAGTCGCCGGAGCGTGGGCGTCGCGACGATCCGCGTGCTCGCGCGTGACGCGCGGGGCAACCGCTCGACGCGCTCGTATCGCGTGTACCTCGGCCGCTGACCCGCTCGAATCGGCGCGCTATACTGACAACTATCAGCAGTGAGTGCTGGGATTCGTTCCCGACTCGTGAGGGCCCGGGGTGGTAGCCCCGGGCCCTCGTTTTTTGCTATCGACGGCGTGTGCCGGTGAGCAGAGTCACCAGCAGCACGACGCCGGTCAGCAGCAAGGCTGGATCCATGTCGTTCCCTTTCGTCGTTGACGGCTGGGGAAGCCCATGGCTCCGTGATCACTGCTGACTCTGGAATCGTCCCGGGATACGTGTGACAAATCTACGCGCGGGTGTGACGAATTGGCGACGCCGATACGCAGAGTGGGCAGGCCGACCTCTCGTACCTGGATGAGGAAGGCCCACCGTGCACAGAATGATCAGCGCTGCGTCCATCGGCGTGATCAGTGCCGTGCTCGTGATCGGTCTCGGCACCGTGGAGGCGGGAGCGCGGGACACGAAGTCGCCTCTACAGATGCCCGCTGCGCCCGTGCGGTTCGACGCGGACGGCGACAAGGTGTTCGACACGCTCGAGGCGCGCGTGGACGCGCCCGGCGGCCGCGAGCTGCTGGACGTGGTCGTGCTGCTGCAGGAGCCTGCGACGCCAGGATGGATCGCGCAGCTGCAGGAGCGCGTTGGCGCGTTCGAGGTCGAGCATCGCTACGAGTCAATCAACGGATTCTCGGCGACGCTGCACCGGCGTCAGGTGCGCGCGCTCGCCCGCGAGGCGACGATCTCGCACGTGGAGGAAGACGCGGTCGCGCTGACCACCAACGACTCGGCGCAGGCGTCGTTCGGCGTGTCAGCCGCGCGGCTCGACGCGGGGGTCGACGGTGACGGCGACGGCAATGCGGCAACCTATTCGCGCGACGACCTGACGGCAGCGGTGATCGACACGGGCATCGATGCGTCGCACCGCGATCTCGACGAGGGCAAGGTGATTGTCTTCCGCGATTTCGTCAACGGCCGCACCACGCCGTACGACGACAATGGGCACGGCACCCACGTCGCGGCGACGATCGCCGGCGAGGGCGATGCGCCGCTCGACCTGCGCTATCGCGGCGTCGCGCCGGCCGCCTCGCTGATCGGGCTCAAGGTGCTCAACCAGTTCGGCTCGGGAACGACGAGCAACTTCACCGCGGCGATCGACTGGACGATCACGAACCGCGTCACGTACGGGATCGAGGCGATGAACCTCTCGCTCGGAGTGCCGGGGTGCTCGGACGGTACCGACGCGATGTCGGTCGCGGTGAATGCCGCGCACGACGCCGGAATCGTTGCCGCAGTGGCGGCCGGCAACTCCGGGGCCGGGCGCTGCACGATCAACTCGCCCGGCGTGGCGGCGAAGGCACTGACGGTCGGGGCAATCGCGGATCTCGGCGCCAACGGCTTCAGCCTGGCTCCCTTCTCGAGCCGAGGTCTGACCGCGGACGGGCGGATCAAGCCCGACATCGTCGCACCCGGCGTATCCATCACGTCGGCGGGGGCGGGAACCACCACCGGCTACGCGGTCTCCAGCGGCACGAGCATGGCGACGCCATTCGCCGTTGGGGTCGCGTTGCTCATGCTCGATGCGAACCCGACCATGTCGCCGCAGGCCGTGGCGACCACGATGCGCACGACCGCCGTCGACTGGGGTCGCGGCGGCGACAACCGCACGGCCGGGTCGAGCGGCGCGGACGCCGACTACGGCGCCGGCCGCCTTGACGCCCACGCGGCCATCGAGGCGGCGGCCGGACATGACATCGGGGCGGGCCCGGCGATGCCTGACCACGTGTTGCAGGAAGGCTCCCTGACAGGAACGAGCGCACGCATCGACTACCCGCTCGACGTGACGGACACGCAATTCCCGATCGCCGCGACGCTCATCATGCCGTCGATCACCGCAGCCGCGTCCAGCAGCCTCAACTTCGACCTGTACCTGCTCGCACCCAACGGCACGCAGGTCGCGTCGGCGACGACGAGCCTGCGGCAGGACCAGCTCGGATTCATGCCGACGGTGACCGGTCGGTACGTGCTGAGCGTGCAGTCCCGCGCCGGCAGTGGCGGCTACTTCGTCGACGTGTCGGCGGGCCTCGGAGCAGACGAGTCGGCACCGACGGTCAGCTCGGTGACACCGGCCGACGGCTCGACGGGCGTGGACGTTGCGACGAACGCGGTCGTTGCGTTCAGCGAGGGGATGGAGGCTTCGGCGACCCAGGGCGCGTTCACGCTTGCCCCGACGAGCAACCCGGGCACGCCTGCAGCCGGCTCGTTCAGCTGGAACGGCGCGACGCTGACCTTCGATCCTGCAGCGCCGCTCGCGGCCGCCACCGAGTACACGGCATGGGTCTCGACCGACGCACGCGGCCTCGACGGCAATCCGCTCACCGCCGAGCACGCGTGGTCGTTCACGACCGCGTCGTCGACGTACACGCTCGCGCCCAGCGCGGGCGTGATCGAGGCCGGGGGCGGTTCGCTGCGCAGCGGATCGGTGGCGCAGCTTGCCGCAGACGACGCCGCCTACCTGGAAGTCAATTCCACGGCCTCGGGCACCCGGACGACATCGTGGTACGGCCGCTTTACCGGCGTGGCTGCGGCGCCGTCGCGGCTGCGCGTCACCTACTCGGGCCGCAACTCGCGCAGCTGTCAGCAGGTCCTGGCCATCTGGCGGTGGACGACGTCCAGCTGGGTGCAGCTCGATGCGCGCAGCGTCGGCACGAGCGAGCTGCTGATCGCTGATCGCGCCCCAACCGGTGCGCTCGCCAACTACGTAAGCGCCGCCGGTGAGGTGCGCGTGCGCGTTCGTTGTACGTCGTCCCAGCGCAGCTTCTCCGCTCGGGCCGACCTGCTGCGCATCACTTGGGACGCCTGACTGGTTCCCACTCGTGAGGGCCCGGGGTTGCACCGACTACACTCTGGGGCCAATGACGACGCCTCCTGCACAACAGCCGCCACGCCGCGTGCGCATCATCGGCACCGAGGTCGACGCAATCACGCTGTCGGCGGCAGCCGATCAGGTCATCGCGTGGGCCGACGCGCGCCGGTCGAAGTATGTGGTCTGCGCCAACGTCCACGTCCTCGTCACCGCTGCCGATGACCTTGCGTACGCCGCAGCGATCGCCGACGCAGACCTCGTGACCCCGGACGGCGTTCCGCTGGTCTGGACGCTGCGCCGTCGCGGCGTGCCGGAGCAGCAGCGCGTCTACGGGCCAGATCTGATGCTCGAAGTCTGCGAACGCGCCGCGCGCGACGGGCTGCCGATCTGGCTGCACGGCGCGACCGAATCCACGCTCGCGCTGCTCACGCAGCGTCTCGTGGAACGCTTCCCCGGGCTGCAGGTTGCCGGCAGCAGTGCGCCACCGTTCCGGGCGCAGTCGGACGCCGAGGTCGAGGACGACCTCGCGCGAATCCACGCCGCCGGCGCGCGCATCCTCTTCCTCGCGCTCGGCGCACCGAAGCAGGAGCTGTGGGCGCAGCGCACCGCAGGACGCTTCGCCGGGCCGACGCTTGCCGTCGGCGCTGCCTTCGACTTCCACGCCGGCACCGTCGCGCAGGCCCCGCGCTGGATGCAGCGCGCCGCGCTCGAGTGGTTCTACCGACTGCTGCGCGAGCCGCGCCGGCTCTGGCGCCGCTATTGGACCACCAACATCAGGTTCCTGCGACTGCTGCGCCGCGATCCGCGATGAAGCGACTGCGCTGGATTACCGCCGTGCTGGTCGCCGCGGCAACCGCAACGACGATCTGGATGCTGACGACACGCGCCGAGTTCCTCGACCTTGGCGTCTACCGCTGGGCCGCGCAAGCGCTCGACGCCAACGCCTCGCTCTATGACATGGCGCAGCCGGTGACTGGTCTGCGCTTCACCTATCCCCCGTTTGCCGCGCTGCTGTTCTGGCTCGCCGAGCCGCTCCAACTGCTGACACCGATCATCTGGACGATCGGTTCGCTGCTCGCAGCCGGTCGCATGTCGTGGCTCGTCGCACGAGCCGCTCGCGTGCCATGGGCGGCCCTCGCGATCCTCGCCTTGTTCATCGTGATCGAGCCGTCGCAGGAGACGCTGCGGCTCGGCCAGATCAACTTCTTCCTCGGCTGGCTCATCCTTGAGGACCTGCTTGGGCCACGGCGTCGCTGGAGCGGCGCACTGGTCGGGCTTGCAGCAGCGATCAAGCTGACGCCGGCGATCTTCATCGTCTACCTGGCAGTCACCGGGCGGTGGCGCGCCGCGATCGTGGCGCTCGCGACGATTGCGCTGACGATCGCAATCGGATTCGCTGCGTTGCCGACCGAATCGCGCGACTTCTGGGGCGGAGCGGCGTTCGACGCCGGCCGTGTCGGAGCACCGGAGATGGTTGGCAACCAGTCGATCGATGGCGTGCTGTGGCGACTGCTCGAGACCGAGCATCAGCTGACATGGCTGCTACTCGCCGGCGCAGTCGCGCTCGGGTGCCTTGCGCTGGCACGTCGCGCGCACCGCGTCGGCGATGAACTGATCGCGGTCGGCCTCGTCGCGCTTGCCGGCCTCTTCGCCTCACCCGTGTCGTGGACCCACCACTGGGTGCTGGCGCTCCCACTGCTCGTCGCGCTGTGGTTCGCCTCGCGTCGTCGCCGCGCTGCGCGCGGGATCGTCGCCGCCGCCTACCTGGTGCTCGGCTCGCGCCTGCTCTGGCGGCTGCCGCATGAAGGTGGTCTTGAATTCGCCTATACGCCCGCGCAGCAGCTGGTGGCATCGGCGTACGTGCTCGTCGGTGCCGCGCTGCTCACCGCGGCCTGGCTCGTCCGGCCTCAGCTTGGTGTCATCGGGGCGCGCTCGGATTCCTGACGACCGAGCAGCGTGTCACGCGGCGTCTCGTCGAGCAGGCGCTTGAGACCATCCTGCAACGTCACCGTCGGCTCCCAGCCGAGCAGCTCACGGGCGACCGAGATGTCAGGGCGACGCTGCAGCGGATCATTGACCGGCAGCGACTCATGGACGATCGGGCTGTTCGAGCCGAGCAGCTCGATGATCGTCTCGGCAAGCTCCAGGACGGTGAACTCCTCCGGGTTGCCGATGTTGACCGGCAGGTGCTCCTGGCTCTCGGCCAGCTTGACGAGGCCGGCGACGAGGTCGGCGACGTAGCAGAAGCTGCGCGTCTGGCTTCCTTCGCCGAAGACGGTGATCGGCTGGTCGGTGATCGCCTGGCGCAGGAAGGTCGGGATCGCACGGCCGTCGAAGGCGCGCATGCGCGGTCCGTAGGTGTTGAAGATGCGCACGATCGCGGTGTCGACGCCCTGCTGGCGGTGGTACGCCATCGTCAGCGCCTCGGCGTAGCGCTTCGCTTCGTCGTAGACGCCGCGCGGGCCGATCGGATTGACGTTGCCCCAGTAGCTCTCGGGCTGCGGGTGCACCTGCGGGTCGCCGTAGACCTCGCTGGTCGAGGCGATCAGGAAGCGCGCACGCTTGAACTTGGCCAGTCCGAGTGCGTTGTGGGTGCCGTACGAGCCGACCTTGAGCGTCGCCAGGGGCAGGCGTAGGTAGTCGATCGGGCTCGCCGGGCTCGCCAGGTGGTAGACGAAGTCGACCGGCTCGTCGATCTCCAGGTGCTGCACCATGTCGTGGTTCTTGAAGACGAAGTCCTCGGTGCGGATGTGCGCGATGTTGGTCAGCGAGCCCGTCTCGAGGTTGTCCACGCAGATCACGCGATGGCCCTTGCTCAGGAGCAGGTCGCAGAGATGTGAACCGAGGAAGCCGGCTCCGCCGGTGACGACGCTGGTGGTCATGTCGAGGTCCTTGCGTGGGGAGCGAGCGCCGGATGGCGCGCTGGGATCAGGATATCGAAGGCATGGCCTCCCCGTCGGTACACGCGCACACGTGTGGCCGGCAGTGGCCAGCTGGGTCGTGGCCCGCCTGCACGATGCACTACACTTCCCGCGATGCCAGCCGCTTCCCGCACGGATCGACCAGCGCCACCGATCGACATCGCCGTCGCGCCCCTGCTCGTCGCGGGCGCGGTCGTGTGTTGGTTGCCGGCTGCCACCGTCGGCAAGCCCGCGACGCAGGCATTTGCCGCGCTGGCGATGGGCGGGCTCATCGCGATGGCGTTCGCCCGTGATCCCTTCGCAGCACGCCGCCTCGTGCGCGCCGCTGGCGCGCTGCTGACGCTGCTGGTGATCTGGTACGTCGCCTCGCGCGCGTGGGCCTTCTCCCCCGGCGGCTCGATGCGCGAAGCCGCTCGCTTGGCTGCATTCGCGATGTTCGTCTACGCCGGCCACGTCTCATTGGTGCGCTCGAGCTCGCGACTGATCGCGCTCGCTGCGCTCGCGGCGATCGGCTTCGCCGTCGGTGCACCAAGCCTCTGGGACGTGCTCAGTGACGGCGCGCCCAAGGTGCGCCTGCACGGTTACCTCGACTACTGGAACGCGACCGGCATCGTCGCACTCTCGGTCGTACCGCTCGCAGCGTTGCTGCTGCGCAGCCGCCGCTTCGCGCTCTCACTGATGGCGGCGCCGCTGATCGCATCGGCCGCCGCGGCGGCGGCCGTGACCGCAAGCCGCGGCGCCCTGGCAGCCGCGCTCGCCTCGCTCATCGTGCTCGTCCTGCTCGACCCGAATCGACGTGTCGCGATCGCAGCGTCGATCGTCACTGCGGTCGTGCTGATCGGCGGCGTCGCGTTGCTCTCCTTCACCGACGTCGCAGGTTGGGTCAGCATCGCGATCATCGTCGTGCTGCTGATGAACGCCGCACTCGGATTCCGTCGCGCCGGAGCTGGACCGATCGAGCTGCACGAGCCGCCTACCGAACGGCGCCTGACTCCGGTACGCATCCTCGGCGGCGTGATCTGCGCGGGCCTTGCGGCCGTCGTGCTCGTGCTGGCTGTCGCCGCCTCCAACGACGGCGATGCAGAAGCCCCCGTGGCGACCGTTGCGCCCGAGGCGGCTCGCCTCACCTCGACCGATGACAGCAAGCGCTTCGAGTGGTGGGAGCTCGGCGCCAAGGAGTGGTCCGAGGCGCCGATCATCGGCCGCGGCGGCGAAGCCTTCGAGACGCTCGCGCTCGGGCGCAAGGATGGCACCGCCGAACACGTCCACAGCAGCCCACTGCAGCTCCTGCTCGAGGCCGGCGTGATCGGCTTCCTGCTCGCGATTGCTGCGATCGCGCTGCTCGTACGTTCCATCGTACGCGCCGACCGCACCCCGGGCCGCGCCGCCGGCGCCGCGATCGTCGCGATGGTGCTCGTGCAAGGCCTGATCGACTGGACCTGGTCGCTCCCGCAGGTGATGCTCGTCTCTGCCTTGGCGCTGATCGTTGCGCTTCCACGCTCGCGCGCTGCCGATGGCGAAGCACCGATGCCTCGCATTCCCGCACTGCTCGGCGTGATCGCCGCCGCCGGGCTGCTGACCACCGTCGCCATCCTGCCAGTCGGCGCAGACCTCTTCGCCGACGAAGCGGCGCGCAGCTTCGATGCGGGCCGCTTCGCCGATTCGGCCGACGAGGCGCACCTCGCGATGCAGCTCGTGCCGACGCTCGAGACGCTCGAGCTCGAAGTTGCCGCCCTTGCCCGCCAAGGCCGCGAGGAACGTGCGGAATCCGAATTGACGAGGGCCGAGTCAGTATGGTCGCGTCGGCCTGAAGGTCTCGCGTTCGCACAAGAGTGGCTTGCCGACGATCCTGAGTACGGCCCCAAGATCGAGCGCGAGCTCAAGCGCTTTGCAAAGCTAGCCACGGACACGACCTCGAAGCCGTGATCTCCACCAAAGGACTCCCCATGCGTCGCCCCGCCATCCTCATCTTCTTCACCGCCTGCGTCCTGGCGCTGACCACCGGTTCCGCCGTCGCGGCGACGACCGGGCAGATCATGGTCGACTTCAATGCCGACGACAGCATTGACGGCAACTACACGCTCGCAGAGTTGCGCGCCGCCAACGCCGCCTACCCCGCCGCACAGCGCGAGTACTTCGACACGTGGGAAATTGCATACCGCGCCGCCGTCAAGCGCGTGACGTCGCCGCCGGACAAGGTGAAGCCGCCAGTCGTGCCGCCGAAGGACGAGAACCAGAACGGGATGATCGACCCGGCTGAAGAGGCAGCAGCAGCCACGAAGACTGCTGCTGCCCAGGCCGCGGCCAAGAAGGCTGCTGCGGAAAAGGCCGCTGCCGACAAGAAGAACGACGTCGACCCCAAGGACGGCTCGGACACGCCTGAAGTCGAGACGGTTGACGAGGATGATGCTTCCTCAGCGTCGGACGATGACGACTCCCGCAACTGGGGCCTGCTGCTCGTGCTCGGTCTGATCGTGCTCGCTGCTGCCGTCGCGATCTGGCGCGTGCTGCGACACCACCGCAAGAATGCGGCGCCGAAGGGTCCGCAGGATGCGATGACGACGTCCGAGCTCAAGCCCGACGGAAAGCGATCCCGCCGCGGCAAGGGTCCGAAGCCGCCGCGCTCCTAGCCTCCGTTTCGATGGCATCCTGCGCGAGCAGGATGCCATCATGCTGGACGCACGCGACAACGAGAGTTTCCTCGGCCGCCAATGCCTGATCACCGGCGGGCTGGGGTTCGTTGGCTCGAGCCTCGCCAACCGCCTGGTGGAGCTTGGCGCGAATGTGACCCTCGTTGATTCGATGGTGCCGGATTTCGGCGGCAACCTCGCGAACGTCGCGACCGTGGGCCATCGCGTCTCGATCAACTACTCCGACGTGCGAGACCGTCTCTCGATGAACTGGATCGTGCGCGACCAGGACTACGTGTTCCACTGCGCGGGTCAGGTCTCACACGTGATGAGTCTCACCGATCCGTTCCCGGACATCGACTACAACATCACTGGACTCACGGTGCTGCTCGAAGCGCTGCGGCATCACAATCCCACAGCGAAGGTCGTCTTCGCGAGCACACGTGGTGCCTACGGTGAGGTCGCACAGCTTCCGGTCAACGAGGAACAGCCGTCGAACCCGAAGGCGCTGCACGAGATCTCCAAGCTTGCCGGCGAGTTGATCCTCAAGGCGTACGCGCAGCAGCACGGCATCGAATCGGTCGCGCTCCGCCTCTCCAATACCTACGGCCCGCGTTCGCAGATGCTGCACGGCAAGTTCGGCGTGGTGAACTACTTCCTTCGGCTTGCGATGGACGGCGAGGTGCTCAAGGTCTTCGGCGACGGCAGCACCCAGCGTGACTATCTCTACATCGACGATGCGGTCGACGCCTTCCTGCTCGCCGCGCTCGAATCGACGCCCGGCGAGTCGCCGATCTACAACGTCGGCCGCTCGGAGCCAACGACGATCCTCGAGCTCGTCCAGGCCGTGATCGTCGCGGCGGGAAATGGCGGCTGGGACCTTGCCCCCTACTCGGATGAGCGCAAGGCGCAGGAGCCGGGGCACTACTACTCCGACATCACCAAGATCCGCACCCGACTGGGCTGGGAGCCGCGCGTGGAACTCGCGGACGGCCTGGCACGGACAGTGTCGTACTACCAGTCGCGCCGCGATTCGTACTGGCCGCGACTGCCGGTTGCCTGACACCCGTCAGGCGTCGTATTGCGGCCCAGTCTCGGTGAAGCGCACGTCGGCGGGATATCCACGTCGGAAGTGGATCCACCACGGGTAGGCGATCTCGTCGTGTCCGTGCGTGCAGCGAATCTCGCTGACGTGGCCGATGTCGCGAGCTGGTGTACCACGGACGATCCGTTCGGCTGCGACATCCTTCGTCACGATCGATCCAGCAGCGACGAAGCTGCCCGCGCCGATCCGAACGCCCGGCAGGATCGTCACGTTGGAGGTGATGACCGCGCCGCGCTCGATCGTCGGCCCGATCGTGCACGAATCGGAGGGCGGGTGCGGGTCGTTGGTCGTCAGGATCCACGCGAACATCCAGACGAAATCCTCGATCGTCGAGTGCTGCGTGACGTGCACGTTCGCGACCATCCGCACGAAGTTGCCGATCGTGGAATGACCCTGCAGGTCGCAGTTGGTGCCGACGCGCAGGTTGCGGCCGACGGTGAGCCCCTCCCGCAGTGCGACGTGATGTCCGGTATCGAGCTCGGGTCCGTACGTTGAGCCGCCGTAGATGACGCTGTGGCTGCGGATGTTCGCGCGCTCACCGATAACCAGCTCGCCGGCAGCGCCCTCGCCGAGCACGCAGTGCGAGCCGACGACGCTCCCGGCGCCGAGCGTGACTCCGGGCCGCACCCAGGTGAAGGGGCCGATCTCGGCATCGGCGGGCACGGTCGCCGCGGGGTCGATCACTGCAGTCGGGTGAATGGCCATACTTCATGCTACCGGCGGCGGTTCGTGCTGGTCGATCCGTATGCGCGAGGAGCTCACACCATGATCCCGATGTCACCCGCCGGTCTCAAGGAGGCGGCTGCAGCGCACCGCGAGGAGCTGCTTGCGGCGATCACCCGCGTCGTCGATTCCGGCTGGTACGTGCTGGGCCCAGAGGTCGAGGCCTTCGAGGCAGAGTTCGCGGCGTGGATCGGCCCTGACCAGCATGCCGTCGGTGTGGCGACCGGCACTGATGCGCTCGAGCTCGCGCTGCGCGCCTACGACATCGGCCCAGGGGACGAAGTGATCGTGCCGACCAACGCGTTGCCGACCCCGTACGGCGTCGCGGCCTCAGGTGCGACGGTCGTCTTCGTCGACGTGCGCGAGGCGGACTACAACATCGACCCGGAGCGGGCGGCCGAGGCGCTGACGGATCGCACGCGCGCCATCGTCGCAGTACATCTGTATGGGCATCCCGCCGACATTCCTGCGCTGCGGGCGATCACGGCCGGCCGCGACATCGTGATCGTCGAGGACTGTGCGCAGGCGCACGGAGCTGCGATTGATGGCACACCGGTCGGCGCGCTCGGAGATATCGCAGCCTGGAGCTTCTATCCGACCAAGAACCTCGGTGCACTGGGCGACGGGGGGGCCGTGACCACCACGAGCTCCGACATTGCCGCGCGCGTGCGGTCGCTGCGTATGTACGGCGAGACGCAGCGCTACAACAGCGTCGAAGTCGGCACCAACAGCCGGCTCGACGAGCTCCAGGCAGCCGTATTACGGCTCAAGCTACCGCTGCTCATGCACCAGGTGGAGCGGCGCCAAGCGATTGCGGCGGCGTACGATGACGGGTTGCGCGATCTGGTCCGCGTGCCCCCGGTGCGAACTGGCTATACGCATGCTCGGCACCTGTATCCCGTCGGGCTCGACGGCCGCGACGCGGCGCTCAGGGAATTGCAGGAGCGCGGCATTCCGGCTGGCGTGCACTACCCGCGCTGCGCGCACCAGCAGCCGGCATTTGCCCCCGCCACCTCCGCCGACACATTCCCTGTCGCCGAAAGTCTGTCGCATCGACTGCTGTCGCTTCCGATGCACCCGCATCTCACGGACGCGCAGGTCGAAGCTGTCATTGCAGCGATGGCTGAAGTAGCAACTGGGGCGTAGGTAGGATTCCGCTGAGCTGTGCCGGTGTGCGAGCCACCGCCTCGATACGATGGCGCCATGAAGAAGGCACTGCTTACCGGTATCACTGGCCAGGACGGCTCCTACCTCGCTGAGCTCCTGCTCGACAGGGGCTACGAAGTGCACGGGATCGTGCGTCGCTCCAGCACGTTCAACACGTCGCGGATCGACCACATTTTCCCGGACTTCCACGAGCCCGACGCGCGCCTCTTCACGCATTACGGTGACCTGAGCGACGGCACCGGCCTGCGCCGTATCCTTGAGACGGTGCAGCCGGACGAGGTCTACAACCTCGGCGCCCAGTCGCACGTCGGTGTGTCATTTCAACAGCCTGAGTACACGGCTGACGTGGACGGCCTCGGCACACTGCGCCTGCTTGAGGCGCTGCGCGATTACAACGCGCGGACGGAACAGGCCGTGCGTTTCTACCAGGCAGGGACCTCTGAGATGTTCGGTGCCACGCCGCCGCCCCAGAACGAAGCGGCCCCCTTCCATCCGCGCAGCCCCTACGCCGTGGCCAAGCTCTACGCCTACTGGCAGACGATCAACTACCGCGAGGCGTACGGTCTCTTCGCGACGAATGGCATCCTCTTCAACCATGAGTCCGAGCGGCGCGGCGAGACGTTCGTGACGCGAAAGATCACGCGCGCCGCAACCCGGATCTCACTCGGCCTGCAGGACAAGCTGTACCTCGGCAATCTCGACGCAAAGCGCGACTGGGGACATGCGAAGGATTACGTCGAGGCGATGTGGCTGATGCTGCAGCACGACACGCCGGATGACTTCGTCGTAGCGACCGGCGAGATGTACTCGGTGCGTGAGTTCGTGCAGAAGGTGTTCGGCCGGCTCGGCCTCGACTGGGAACCTCATGTCGAGATCGATCCGCGCTACTACCGTCCGACCGAGGTCGCGGCGCTGCAGGGCGATCCGACCAAGGCACGTACGCTGCTGGGCTGGGAGCCCAAGGTTGGGATCGAGGAACTGGTCGACCTGATGGTCGCCAACGACCTCGAGCTCGCGCAACAGGAGAAGACCCTGGTCGACGCAGGGCACCTGGTCCCGCCGCATTCGGCGGCCGGGGCATGAGCGTCGAAGAGCGTGTCTATGTTGCAGGCCACCGCGGCCTGGTCGGCTCAGCGATCGTGCGCCGCCTCGCCCAGGACGGGATCGAACCGATCATACGCACGCACGCCGAGCTCGACCTGACGGATCCGCGAGCGGTCGAGGCCTTCTTCGCTGCTGAGCGTCCGACATCGGTCTACCTCGCAGCAGCCAAGGTCGGCGGGATCATCGCCAACCGCGATTTCCCGGTCGACTTTGGACGGGACAACCTGCTGATCCAGACCCACGTGATGGAAGCCGCGCACCGCCACGACGTCGAGAAACTGACATTCCTCGGTAGCTCCTGCATCTACCCGCGCGACTGCCCGCAGCCGATCAAGGAGGAGTACCTCCTGACCGGCCCGCTCGAGCCCTCGAACGAACCCTATGCGCTGGCCAAGATCATCGGCGTTCGCATGTGCCAGGCCTACTGCCGCCAGCACGGCCGCGACTTCATCTCCGTGATGCCGACCAACCTCTACGGTCCGGGGGACAACTTCGACCCCGAGCTAAGCCACGTCATTCCCGGCATGCTGCGGCGCTTCCATGAGGCCAAGCTCTCGGGTGCGGACGAAGTTGTCATCTGGGGTACGGGAACGCCGCGCCGCGAGTTCCTGCACGTCGACGACATGGCCGATGCGACCGTCCACCTGGCTCGCACCTATTCGGGCGCCGAGCACGTGAACGTGGGTTGGGGCGAGGACGTGACGATTTCGGACCTCGCGCGGACGATCGCGGAGGTCGTCGGGTTTGATGGAGCGCTTCGTTTCGATACGTCAAAGCCCGACGGGACGCCGCGCAAGCTTCTGGACACGTCGGCCCTGTCTTCACTTGGCTGGAAGCCGTCGATTGCTCTTCGTGCCGGCCTGGACACCACGTACTCATGGTTTGTTCTACAAGGTTCAGATGTTCGCGTGTCGGCGAAGACCTCTCTGCACTGAGTCGACCCGCCGTGTTCTTCGCCATCGTCTCGCGACGGCCTTCCGCGACGCGCGGCATGGCCCGCTTGGCCTATCGAGCGGTGTGTCGCCGAGCAGATTCGACGCGGTGCCGTGAAAAGACACCGGAATCGAGTCCAAGGGCCGGCACAGCGCGCGAGCGCGGAAACAGACGCTGGGCGAAATCGTGAGCAGGTCTGAGCCGCAGCGAGTTGGTAGATCGCCGGAAATGGCCAAACGACCGATATCCTGTAGCCTGCCCGGATGGGAATCGCACGTGTGGCGTGTCTTTCCCCTCCCCCCGAGAAACAGTCCGCGGCCTGGTCGCAGCTGGAGGAACGTATGTGCGGAATCATCGGTTAT
>JAOPYV010000117.1 GCA_025964435.1 Thermoleophilia bacterium
GATCTCGCGCTCCGGGCACGGCGACATCGACCTGTCGCGGATCCCGCTCGATGACAAGGCCGTCTACTCCGAGATCCGCAACGGCGACACCGTCGGCACCTTCCAGATCGAGAGCCGCGCGCAGATCCAGTCGCTGCGCCGCGTGCGCCCTGACTGCCTCGAGGACCTCGTCGTGCAGGTCGCGCTGATCCGCCCGGGGCCGATCATCGGCAACAGCGTCAACCCCTACGTCGCCGCGCGCGAGGCGAAGCGCGCCGATCCCAACGCGCGCATCCCGTACGACCATCCGCTGCTGGAGCCGGTGCTGGCTGACACCTACGGCGCGATCATCTTCCAGGACCAGGTGATCGAGGTGTCGATGGCGATCGCCGGCTTCACGGCGGGCGAGGCCGACGGCCTGCGCCGCGCGATGACCCGCAAGCGCGCGGCCGGCAGCGTCGAGGCGTGGCGCCCGCGCTTCGTGCAGGGAGCGGCGCATCGCGGCGTGCCGGAGGAGGTCGCCAACCGCGTCTTCGACAAGGTGATCGGCTTCTGCCACTACGGCTTCCCGCGCGCGCACAGCGTCGCCTTCGCACTGCTCGCCTACCAGAGCGCGTGGCTGCGCCATCACTACCCGGCGCACTTCCACGCCGGGCTGATCAACGCGCAGCCGATGGGCTTCTATCCCGCCGACACGCTGCTGCGCGACGCGGGTCGCAATGGCGTGTCGGCACTGCAGGTCGACATCAACGCCTCCAATGCGCTCTGCACGATCGAGGAGCTGCCCGCCAGCGAGACCGCGGCGCAGATGTTCGGGCGGCGCCGCGCGGGCGAGCGCGCACACCCGGCGATCCGTGTCGGGCTCGGAGTGATCAACGGCGTGGGCTACGCCGACGCGCTCGCCCTGCAGCGCGAGCGCGAGGCGAATGGCCCCTTCGAAGGCATCGAGGACCTGCTGCGCCGTGCGCCGTTGCGTACCGACCAGGTCGAGAAGCTCGTCATGGCCGGCGCCTGCGACAGCTTCGGCGAGCCGCGGCGCGAGATCCTCTGGCAGGTCGGGCTCGTCGCACGCCCGACCCGCGGCGGCAGCCGCGCCACCATCCCCGATGCACAGGAGCAGCAGCAGGAGGCGCTGGAGATCGGCGCGCCCGATGCGCCGACGCTGCCGCAGCTCTCGCTCTGGGACGAGGTGCTGCTCGACTTCTCGACGCAGGGCCTGTCGGTGCGCGCCCACCCGGTCGAGCTGCTGCGCCCGCTGCTCGGCCCGGCGGTGGTGACGGCCAAGCACGCGCTCGAGGACGTGTCACACAAGCAGGTAGTGGAGGTGGTGGGCGCCGTCACCGCACGCCAGAAGCCGCCGACCGCCAAGGGCGTGATGTTCCTGCTGCTGGAGGATGAGACGCAGTCGATCAACGTCATCGTCAGTCCCGAGCTGTACAAGGCCGAGCGCACGGTGATCCGCGGCGAGCCGATCCTGCGCGTGCGCGGGCGCATCGAGCGCCACGGGCGGGTGGTCAACCTGATCGCGACCGAGATCCATCGCCTGCCCCGGGAGCTGCGCGGCCGCTCGCCGAAGAAGCTCCGGTCCAAGTCCTTCGGCTGACGTCGCGCACGAGGTCGGGTCAGGTACCATCGAAGCCGCATGCTCGCCCGCGTCACACTCCTCGCGCTGTCCCTCCTGTTGCTGGCGGGCGCGGGCGTCGCGCACGCGCACGACGTGCAGGTCGAACAGCCCGGTCCGATCGAGCTCAATCTCGCGAGTGGCGAGCGTGAAGTGCTCGTGCACGGCACGCTCGTGAAGCAGGGCGACACCGCGCGCATCACGTTCGCGGCGCCGGTCGAGGATGCATGGGGCGTGCAGCTGCTCGTGCCAGATCGCCTTCCCGAACGCGAGGCGAAGGAGGGGGAGTTGCCATCGGTCCAGCTGGAGTACACCCCCGCGTTCACGGCCGCTCCGCTCACCGGACCAACGACGACGATCGTCGCCGGCAAGCTGGGCGACGCCGTCGTGGATGCAGGCACACGCGTGCGGTACCGCACGATCGCGAGCGGCGAGGAGCTCCAGCTCGCCTCACGCGCGTACACGACCATCACCGTCATCCGCGGCAGTGAGCCGATCCGCATCGCGCTGCGCATCGCTGCCCTCGAGAGCGATGCCGGCTTCGAGACGCTCGATCCCGAGCGCACGCCGCGGACGATGGCCCGGCTGCTGCAGTGGGACAACACGCCAGCACCGGGCGCGACCGTGCGCCGGGCGGCTCCCGAGCGACGCTCGCTCATGTCGCCCGAAGTCTGGCTGCCGGCAGGTATAGCGCTCGTCATGTTGGCCGCGGCAATCTGGTGGGTTCGACGCGGTCGAGGACGCGCGCGCGTCCGTGGGTTTGAGCGTCGAAGCGAAGAGCAGAAACTTCCCTAACGGAAGTCGCTCGACTGCCGATCATCGGCTACGGTGGAACCATGACCCGCGAACACGTCCGAGAAGAGCTCACGCACCTGCGTGACGAAGCGGCCATCCTGTTCGAGGCGTACCTTGCGCGGCCGATGCTGCGCGGCATGTCCCATGTCGTCGGCTTCATCATCGCCCTGGGCGGCATCACGACCTTGGCGATCCAGGCCGGCGCGCCGATCCAGCTCGCGGCATCGCTCATCTACGGATTCGGCCTCGCCGCGATGTTCGGCACGAGTGCCCTGTACCACCGCATCAAGTGGAGCCCGCGTGCGCATCGCCTGATGAAGAAGCTCGACCACTCGATGATCTACGTGCTCATCGCGTCGAGCTACACGCCGTTCCTGCTGCTCGCGCTCGACGGCACCTTCCGTATCGTGATGCTCGCCACGATCTGGGGCCTCGCGATCGGCGGCGTCGTCCTGCGCGTGGTCGTGGAGAACCAGCCGCGCGCGCTGCAGGTCCTGTCATACATCGGGCTCGGCTCGGCCGTGATCATGCTGATGCCGGCGATCGGCGACATGTCACTCATGGCCCTCGTGCTGCTGGCGATCGGCGGCGCGCTCTACATCTTCGGCGGGCTCGTGTACCTGTTCCAGAAGCCGAACCCCTTCCCGAAGGTCTTCGGATTCCACGAGGTCTTCCACGCATTCGTCGTGGTCGCGGCGACCTGCCACTTCCTGGCGGTCTGGCCACTCGTCACGGGCACGCTGCCCACCAACGCCTAGCGCACGAACGGCGAGTTCGGTCCATGGATGTCCCGCTGGGCGCGCGGTGTTCACCGCGAAGTCGCGACGGGGCTCGACTACTTGTTGGCTGCGGCGGCGGCTGCGGCGGCGACGTACTCGCCGACTGCTGCTGCTTCCTCGCCCTCGAGCAGGCCGGCCGGCATGGCGCCGCCACCGTTGATGATCTGCTCGGTGATGTCTTCGGGAGTCATCGTGGTCTCATCGAGGTTCGGGCCGACGGCGCCACTGGCGTCCGCGTCGGTCAGCACGTGGCAGCCGGCACAGGATGCCGCGAAGAGCTTGCGGCTCTCGTCGTCGAGTGCAACGGGAGTCGTCGGAGCATCGCCCTCGGCGGCAGGCTCATCACCAGCAGCCGGCTCGTCGCCCGTGCCGCCCTCGTTGTTCTCGCCTTCGCCCTCTCCGGCTTCGCTGCCCGCGCCGGCTTCGGCGTCGGCGGCGTTGGCTGATTCGTCAACCTCCTGGCCGGCACACTGGACGGTCTTGGCGGCGGCGTCGCGATCGGCGCTCGACTTGGCCTCGGGCGTGCTGCTGCCGTGCTCGTCGGAGATCTCCTCGATCTGGCGCTCGCAGGCCAGCGCAAGCTGCTCCTGCGGATCATCCGGACCCATGCAGCCTGCGGTCAGCAGGGCAATCGCCAGAAGCAGGAGGACGTACAGTGCAGTCGTAGCGCGCATCGTGGACAGTGCCTTTCCATCGTCGAACGTCGAGCCGCACCATCGGCTCCGACGTGGGTGAGCATACATTGCCCGCGGGCGGCATTTCGGAGCCGACGCACGCGGTAGGTTGTCGGCATGGACCATGATCTTGCCCACCTGCGCGCTGAGTACGGCGCGACACCGCTCCGCGCGGTGGATGCCGGCACGGATCCGATGGCGCTCTTCGCGGCATGGTTCGCCGCCGCACGGGAGCGCGCGGACCTGCCGGAGCCGAACGCGATGAGCGTCGCGACGGTCGGCGCTGATGGCTCCCCGAGCGCGCGCATGGTGCTGCTCAAGGCCGTCGAGGTCGAGCGGGCCGCCTTCACCTGGTACACGAACCTCGAGAGCCGCAAGGCGACCGAGGCGCTGCGTGGCGGCCTCGCGGCGCTCTGCATCTGGTGGGCGGGCGCTCCGGCCACGGACGGCGTGCCCGGTCGTCAGGTCCGCATGGTGGGTCGCGTCGAGCCAGTCGCGCGCGCCGACGCCGCCGCGTACTTCGCACGACGCCCGGAGGAGGCGCAACGCGGTGCTGCGGTCTCGCGACAGTCACGCGTGATCGCCTCCCGCGCCGAGCTCGATGCGCGCGCCGCTGCGCTGGCGACCCCGATCACGCTGCCCGACGACTGGGGTGGGCTGCGGCTCGTCGCGGATGAGCTCGAGTTCTGGCAGGGGCGCGCAGGCCGACTGCACGACCGGATCGCGTTCCTGCGCGTCGACGACCAGTCAGGCCTGCCGATCTCCGCGGCTGGCGTGGAAGCGGCTGGCGGCGCCGAAGCGCTCGAGGCGGCCGGCACGCGCGTATCCGACCCGCACGGCGCGACCTGGGTGCGGGTCCGGCTTCAGCCGTGACCGAGCAGGCCGTGGATCCGCTGGTAGGCGGCGATCACGGCTGGCGTGCGACGTGAGCCCGAACCCCAGGCCAAGTAGAGCTGCGCCGTCGGCGCGACCCGCGGCCTGATCAGCTGGACCAGTCGCCCATCGGCAAGTTGGTCCTCGCAGACGTGGCGCGGCAGCACCGTCATGCCGAGCCCACGCTCAGCCAGCGCGGCCAGCGCCGGCAAGCTGTCGGCGACGACGTCGGCGATCGTGTCGGGCTCGGCGCCGAATACCTCCTGCCAGTAGCTGCGGATCAGCGGCAGCTCCTCGGCGACGGCGAGCATCGGCACCTTCTCGAGCTGTCGCGCACCGCGCGTGCCACTGCGCACGCGACCCAGCTCGACGGCGACATCGGGCGCCGCGACCAGCACGAACTCTTCCTGGACGAGCGGCTCGACGGTGATCCCGCGGCGCTCCAGGTCGTGCGTCAGGATGGCGAGGTCGAGCTCGCGCGCCTCGATCGCACGCGTGACGACGTCGTCGGTGCCGATCTGCACCCGCAGCCGCACGCCGGCCACCAGCAATGGCGCCAGCGCCGGCAGCACGCGGCCCGTCAGGAACTCCGAGGGTCCACCGAGGAAGACCGTCGCGCCGCGCATCGAGGCGATGTTGCCGCTCTCGCCGGCGTTGCGCCCGAGCCACTGGCCCCACGCCTCCTCGACGGCATCGAGGTGCGAGCCGACCTGCTCGGCCAGCTCGAGCCCGGCCGGCGTCGGCTCCACGCCACGTGGCAGCCGCCGGAAGAGCCGCCGACCCGCGACCGCTTCGAGGGCCTGCAGCTGCTGGGAGACGGCAGGCTGCGACATGTGCAGCCGGCGTGCGGCCTCGGTGACCGAACCGGTCCGGTGGATGGCGAGGAACGCCCGAAGGCGGTCGACGTCACCCATCGATGGACCGCACCAGGTCGAGCACGGCCTCGCCGTAGCGTTCCACCTTGGCGGGCCCGACGCCCTTCACCTCGAGCAGCTCACCGAGCGAGCCGGGCTTGGCTCCCACGATCGCCGCGAGCGTCTTGTCGTCGAAGACCGTGTAGGCAGGCTTGCCGCCGTTGCGTGCCGCTTCTTCGCGGCGCCACTCGCGCAGCGATGCGACGAGCGGATCGCTGTCGTCGAGCTCGACCCGCGGGCGCGAGGAGCCGCTGCCGCGTGTGACCATGCCAGCGGGGGTTGGCGCTGCCAGCCCGAGCTCGGCGAGGAAGCTGCTCGGCTTGCCGGCATCGACGGCGCGCGAGAGCAGCAGGTGGCGCCGGGCGCGCGTGATGCCGACGTAGAGCAGTCGTCGCTCGTCATCGGTGTCCGCGGCGCTCGTGCGCGACTTGAAGGGGAGCTCCTTCTCGTTGAGCCGCGGCAGGAAGACCGCGTCCCACTCGAGGCCCTTGGCGCGGTGGAGGGTCAGCAGCTGCACGCCCTGGGCGCCGGCCGCGACGCCGAATCGTTCCCGCACGTGCGCGACGAACGCCGACGCCTCGGTCCACTGCTCGGTCGCTGCGAGGTCGACCAGCCGGCCGAGGTCCTCCTGCAGCGTCTGTGCCTCGTCGCTGCCCTTGACCTTGCCGTCGGGGCGCCAGCCGACACGCTCGGCCGCCTCGCGCACCACGGCCGCCACGTTGACCGGTCCATATGACCGCTCGAGCATGCGCAGCAGCCCACGGGCGCCCGCACGATCGAGGAAGGCGCCGCTCGTCACCGTGAACGGGATGTGGGCATCCGACAGCGCCGCCTCGAACTCAGGCGAGCGCGCGTTGATCCGGTAGAGCACCGCCATCTGCTCGTACGCCACGCCGTGCTCGGTGTGCAGTCGCTTGGCCTCGGCCGCGACGTGGGCCGCTTCCTGGGCGCGCGTGGCGTGCGTCGTCACGAGCGGCGCTGGGGGATCCACCGCTGCGGGGAGCGCCGCTGCCGGGCGAAGCTCCTTGCGGAAGCCGCCGAGCTGCGGAGCCAGCTTGTTGGCGAGGTCGAGCACGGGCTGCGTCGAGCGGAAGCTCTCCTCGAGCCGCACGACCGTTGCACCCGGGTGGCGGTCGGGGAACTCGAGCAGCCAGCTCGGGCTCGCTCCCGTGAAGCCGTAGATCGTCTGGTAGTCGTCGCCGACGACGCAGACGTCGGCCGCATCCTCGGTCCAGTGGTCCAGCAGTGCCTGCTGCAGCGGGTTGACGTCCTGGTACTCGTCGACGGTGATGGCCTTGAAGCGCGCGCGCAGTCGCGCAGCAGCCTCCGGGTGCTCATCGAGCAGGTCGGCCAGCTTGCCGAGCAGGTCCTCGAAGTCCCACGCGCCGGCGCGCTCCTTCGAATCCTCGTAGGCAGCGTAGATCGACTGCATGCGACGCGGGTCCTTGAGCGGCTGCTCGTGCCCGGTGCGCTCCAGCTCCTCGAGGTAGCGCTCCGGCGTCACGCGCCGGTTCTTCGCCCACTCGATCTCCTGTGCCAGCTCGCGGCGCGGTCGGTAGCAGTCGGGCGCCGGCAGCCCGCGCACGAGGTCCTCGAGCAGCGCGATCTTGTGCGGCATCAGCTGGGGGATGGGTGTTCCCGTGAACGGAGTCCACAGCACGCCGAGCATCCAGCGCGCCGCGCCATGGAAGGTGCGTGCCTCGACGCCGCGCACGCCGAGCTTCGCCAGCCGCTCGCGCAGCTCACCCGCGGCCTTGTCGGTGAAGGTCACCGCAAGGATGTCGCGCGCCGCGAAGGCGCCGCTCGCCACCTGCCATGCGATGCGGTGCGTGACGGTCGTCGTCTTGCCGGTGCCGGCGCCGGCGAGGATCGCCACGGGGCCGCGTACCGTCTCGGCAGCGACTCGCTGCTCGCCGTTGAGCCGGCCGAGCACGTCGTCGGCCGTGGGCGCTGCTGCGGCAGCATCTGCGTAGGGGGGAGCATCCATCATGGGGTCCCTGAATCCTGACGTTGCGATCGGCTACCGTCCAGCTGCCCCCTGCGTGTGGCCGGGTTCGATACGGTATCGACATGACCACAGCTACTCCAGACCCCGTGCGTGTCACGACGCGCGACCTGCTCGCCGAGATCGAGACGCGCGAGCACACCTCGCCGCGACCGGCCGAGCTCGAGCGCCACGAGCGCAGCTACGTGCGCTGGATGCTGCTCTCGGTCATCGTCGTGCTCGGTGCCCTGTACGGCGCCCTCTGGTGGCTCGACCCGATCTCCGTCACCGGTCGCCAGACCCGCTTCTCGATCGTCGAGAATGGCGGCGTGCGCCAGGCCAAGCTCGACCTGATGGAGCAGCTGCCGGCCACGCCGGACGTGCTCGTGCTCGGCTCCTCACGCTCGATGAAGCTCAACCCGGCGACGATCGAGGACGTCACCGGTGGCGAGACCGCCTTCAACGGTGCGGTCTCCGGCGGCACGACCAAGGACATCTACCTCTACGCGCGCTACGCCGAGGACCTCTGGGGCGACCAGGGCGAGTTCCCGCACCTCGTCGTCGGCGTCGTCAACGACGTGCTGCGCTTCGGCGGCACCTCAGCGCTCGATCCCCGGCTCAAGCGCTACCTGCCGAAGGAGGACGCCGCGCAGGCGAACCAGCTCGAGGTCGCGAAGGCCCTGCTCCAGACCAAGACCGTCGAGGCCGGCGCGCGTGCCGTGAAGCGCGTCGTCGAGCAGGAGGGCCCGGGCGCCCTGCTGAACCCGGTCCAGAAGGGCACCGAGATCAACGCCGACCTCGCCGTGGTCGGCAAGCAGAAGGGCAACAATGTCGAGTTCCTCGATGACCGAGGCATGCAGGAATTCAAGCCCGGCGCCGACTACTCCAAGTCGGTCGAGGTGCGCGTCGAGCGCCAGATGACGGTGTTCGCGCGCAACGGCTACGAGAAGGATCCCGACTACACGGGCGCCGATGATCGCGCCGTCGACCTGCTGCGCAAGACGATCGAGCTCGCCAACCGCAACGGCGACGTGCCGACCTTCTGGGTCACGCCCTTCCACCCGACCGCGCTCAGGTTCCTGCCCGACGAGTACGACGTGCGCAATGCGCGCTTCCGCGAGGTCTTCGCCGACCTCAGGAAGGACACGTCGCTCGAGTTCAACTTCATCGACCTGGACGACATCTCCAGCTTCGGCGGTGACCCGGAGGAGTTCCATGACGGCATTCATCCGACCGAGAAGAACACGGCGAAGATCATCGCCAAGCTCCATGAGGAAGGCGCACTGACCCGCGCCGCCAACCGCCGCTAGCACCCCCCTTCCAGCGGGAGGAACGAAGTGCCGGAAGTCGAATGGTCCTGCCATGACGACTTTCCAGCTGCTCCTGTTCCTGCACATCCTCGCAACGATCATTTGGACCGGTGGTGCCTTCGTCGGCATGCTGCTCGGCCTGCGCCTTCGTGACTCGGGGGAAGCCAGCGTGATGGCGCGCTTCTGCGAGGCCTTCGCCCAGATCGCCGGCCCGCTCTTCGGTGGCTCCGCGCTGCTCGTCCTCGCCACCGGCATCGGCATGGTCGCGATGGATGGGGCGCCGGAGTTCACTGATCTCTGGGTCTCGATCGCGATGCCGGGCTGGCTGCTCACCACCGTGCTGGGCGCCACCGTCGTTGGCATGAGCTGGTCCCGGCTCGGCGTCGACTTGGCCAAGCCGGATGCCTCGCTCGCCGCGCTCGGCCCGCGCATCTCGGCAGCGGTGCGCTGGACGTCGATCGACCTCGTGCTGCGCACTGCGCTCATCCTGCTCATGGTGTGGCGCCCCACCTGACGCCGGCATCCATCACCCGTAACGACTGAGGGAGCGCCCAGCTGGGCGCTCCCTCGTGTCATTCGTACCGTCTGTCTGGAGCGTGTGCCCTACTTGCGGCCGCGGCGGAAGCCGACCAGTCCGAACAGCAGGCCCAGGGCGCCGATGACGATGCCACCGATGCCGAGCGTGCGTGCGCTGTCGACGTCGTCGGCGAGGTCGTCATGGTCGGCCTGGGTCAGCGTGGCGGCTGCCGAGCTGTCCGTGTCGCCATGCTTCTCGGTGTCCTTGGCAGCTGCGGCGTCGCCATGTCCACCTTCGGTCGCCTTGACGAGCGTCACGCTCGGTGCGGGGCTCTCGGGCTCATCGCCACCCTCCTCGGGGATCTGGTTCCACGGAGCGGTACCGCCACCGACGCAGGTCTGCACGATCGGGAAGTAGAGCGGGCCCTCGGTGTCGGGGAACTTGATCGACGCCGGGAGGAGGTCCAGCTCGCCATCGGGCAGCGGGGTCTTCGCGGTGTAGACGACCGTGTCGATCGACTCGGTGATCTTCTCGCCGTGGCCACCGTCGATCGGCGTGTCGAGCTTCTTGCTCGTCACCTTCGACGTCCAGAACGGGTTGCGCTCCGGCGCGTAGGAAGTGACGCCGTCTGGCACCTTGATCTCGAGCTTGTTCGTTGCGGCACCTTCGCAGCCGTGGGGCACCGAAACCGTCAGCAGGCCGTAGCCGCCCGCAGTCGGGTTGTTGGTCGAGACGGATACATGCGCGGTGGCGCTGGTCGCGGCGACGAGCGCAGCAGTGCTGAAGGCAGCGGAAAGCGCCAGGATGGATCGGAACTTCATTGTGGAACTCCATGTCGTGGAAGCACGGGCTGCGCATCGGTGCGCGCCCGGTTCTGTCGTGCGATCTACCGTCTGCCCTTACGCGGGCAGGCACACGACGGTTGGCGGTCCACGTGTTCCACGACCCGGGCGACGCTGCGTGGGTGTGGGAAGCCAGTGCGCCGAGACCACCGGCCGCGAGAGCGTGGAACGGCTGGTCGTTCGACGAGCGCGCGCGACGAGGCGACGCAGCACGCGGCCCAGCTCGGTGACGCCATCGCGCACGAGCGCCCAGGCCTCGCTCTCGAGCGCGAGGAGGATGCCCGCACCAAGGAGTAGTGCCACGAGGTGCGCCGCGAGCATCGCCCATCCATTCATCGCGGCAGCTTCGTTCGCATGGGCATGACCGCTGGTCCCGACCAGTGTCGCCGCGCCGTGGATCGCCAGCTGGAAACCGCCGAGCGCGAGCAGCAGCTCACGGGCGGCGTGGCGTCGGTGGGCGACGAGGCGCGCCAGGATGACTGCAAGCAACATCGCGAGGACGAGGGTTCGCAGGTTCGCGGGGTCGGACGACGCGACGCTGTGTCCAGCAATTCCCACGCCCACGGAGACGACGCCGAAGGCGAACGCACGGATCCATGGCACCGGGGACTCGCCCTGGTGACGGCTGCAGGACTGCGCTTCCTGATGGTTCGAGGTCGGCACTGAGCTCCATCTTACGACGACCGGCCGGACTCGTGGCCGGTACCGGCCACGGGCTCCGGTCCTTGTCGGCGACTTCGGGGTCGAACCGTAGGCTTTCCGCATGCAGGTTGCCCCACCCACGACAGTGCAGTCCGACCAGCGCGGGGATTGGCCGTTCAGCTCCGAACCGCCACGCGCCATGGGCCAGCAGCAGCGACAGTTGGTGCTGCAGGCGATCGCCGACCGGGAGCCCGTCCACTTCGACGGCGCACGGCTGGATACGCCGGACGAGGTCGGCCAGCGCCTGATGGCGATGATCGGACATGTGGCCGAGGCTGCATCGATCATGCAGCGTGGCATCGCGACGCACCCGTCCGGATTCGTCCAGGCGAGCCAGGGAGCGGCGCAGCTCGCGGCGTCCAGCTCGACCGGCCTGCACGCGTGGCTCCTTCCCAACCTCGCCAAGGTGCAGGTCCTGCAGCGGCTCGACCAGACGACCTCGCGGCTCGCCGAGCTCGCGGAGCGCTGGACCAACGATCCGCAGGGGCATGACGGGATCACGGCCCACGACCTCGGTCGCGTGATCGTCGAATCGGACCGCGCCGCCCAGGATGCGCTGGCGCTGCTCGCACAGCCGCACCGGGTGCGAAACAGCCCCCGGCTATGAGGTCGGACCATGCTTGAGCCACACGAGCCACTGACCTGCCTGGCACACATCGACGAGCCCCGGATCCGCGAGCTCATCGACACCGACACCTTTTTCTGGCTCGACCTCGAGCGCCCGACCGACGAGGAGATCCAGTCCCTCGGAGCGCTGTTCGGATTCCACGAGCTCGCCCTGGAGGATGCGACCAAGTTCGGTCAGCGCCCGAAGGTGGACGAGTACGGCGACCACCTGACGATCGTCTACTTCGGTGCCGAGCCGCCCCGACCGGCTGCGAAGGTCGCGCTCGTCGAGGTCCACGTCTTCGTCCATGGCGGCTTCGTGGTGACCGTACGCCGCGCGGCATGGCAGGCCATCACCGAGTTGCGTCGCTCCTTCGAGCTGCTGCCGTTCGCCTCCGAGCAGTTCGTGCCGTACCGCATCCTCGATGCCCTGACCGACACGCTGACCGAGCTCGTCGACAGCATCGAGCGCGACATCGACGAGATCGAGGAAGACGTCGTGCAGGGCGCCGAGCCGGAGCACGCCGTTCGCATCATGGCGCTCAAGCACGAGCTTGCGACCCTGCGCCGCACCGTCGGGCCGCAGCGCGACGTTGCCAAGCTCATGGTCAGCCGCCTCGCCGAGGTGCCCGGGCTGGATCGCGGCGCCCACGACTACTTCCGTGACGTGCACGACCACATGATCCGCGTCGACCAGGGCGTCGAGACGAGCCGGATGCTCATCGCCGACGTGCTCTCGGTCTATATGGCCGGCACCGCACAGCGGCAGAACGAGGCGACCGAGCGGCTCAACGTCATCGCCACGATCTTCCTGCCCCTCTCCTTCGTCGTCGGGTTCTTCGGCCAGAACTTCGCCTGGATGACCGACCACGTCCAGTCGCGCGGCGACTTCCTGCTCTACGGCGGCGGCAGCCTCGTCGTGTCATTCCTGCTGCTCGTCCCCGTGCTGCGCCTGTCAATTCCCGGCCTGCGCCGCCGCAGGGACGCTCGCTCGTAGCCAGCCCCGGCCGCGCTACCACGCGGCGGCCTCCCCACGCGGTGGCGTCCCCACGCGGCGGCCTCCCCACGCGGTGGCGTCCCCACGCGGCGGCGTCCCCACCGGTTTCGCGGTCGAATCCGTGAGCGCGGCACGGATACCGCGCTGAGAGAATCGACGGGCAGATCTCGCGGTCGAATCCGTGAGCGCGGCATGGATACCGCGCTGAGAGAATCGACGGGCAGTGTCACGGCGCGGGCGCCCGAATCTGGGAGCGGTGCACCCACGTACCACTGTGAGAATCGACGGGTCGATGCGCGCGACTGAATCTTCCAGCGCATCATCGATGTAGCGCTGGGAGATGTAGTGGGGTGATTTCCGCGACTGGATCTCCAAGTGCATCCTCGATGTAGCGCTGGGAGATTTGGTGGGCGCCGCCGAAGCGGGCGGGCGCGCGGGCGGGCGGGCAGTCAGACGGCGTTGATGCGCTCGATACGCTCGCGGCGCTCGACGCGCGCGGCGGCCTCGCCGACGACGGCGCCGAGGATGGCGTGGCGCCATGTCGCCTGTGCCAGCTGACGTGCGCCGAAGGCGGGGGAGAGCTGCTCGCGCGCAGGATGCACACGGTCGACGATCGCGGCGAGCGGATAGAGCCCGAAGTTCTCGACCTGCGCCAGCAGCTGGCCGGCCACGCGCGGCGACAGGCCGGGCGCGCGGCGCCGCAGGCGCGCGAACAGGAATCCGAACGCCGCACCGTTGGCGACGTGCATCGCGAACCCGATCGATTTCCACGCGGGACCGGACGTCACTGCGCGGCCGAGCAACTCCACGTCGTCGTAGCCGCTGGCGAAGGCTCGCTTGTCGATGGGTTGCTGGAGGGCCCACAGTGCGGCGCCTGCTGCGCCGGCGATGGTGAGCGTGAGATCGGTTCGGGTCGTCATCGCGTGGGAGTATGCCCAGGTGGAACGAGTCACAACTTCCTGGGATCGAGCGCGTCGCCGCGTCCGTGCACGCGCGCGCCCGCTGCTGCAGGCAGCGCTCGCGACGCCGCTTGCCTGGATCATCGCGAGCCACTTCCTCGGCCACCCCGATGCGATCTTCGCGCCGATCAGCGCGCTCGTCGCGATCGGCGTGACCAACACCCAACCGTGGCAGCGCGCCGCGGAGATCGTCATCGGTGTCGCCATCGGCGTGGCAGTGGCCGACGGGCTCGTGCTGGTGATCGGTCAGGGCACGTGGCAGCTCGGCGTCATGGTGCTGCTGGCGATGACCGTCTCCGTCAGCCGCCATGCGACGCGTGCCATGACACGGGCGTCGCGGATGGCGTAGTCGAGCTGGATCACCGTCTGTGCGACGTCGAGCAGGACCGACTCCTCGCGTCGCCGGACCGGGGCGAT
>JAOPYV010000119.1 GCA_025964435.1 Thermoleophilia bacterium
TCGTCTCTGGTTCGGATGGTGTTGCCGTGGGAAGTTCAACGGCATGATCACGTCCCGCGCCGCCCGCCTCCTTCCAGTCATCCTCGTCGCACTCGTCGCAGGCGGCTGTGGCGGGACGACGCGAGCGGACTGGGTGCAGCAGGTCAGCGTCATCTGCACCGACGCCAAAGCCGAGCTGGATGCCATCGAAGCCAAGGTTGGCGCGCCCAAGTCGGCCGCCGATGTCGCGACGCTGCTCGACCAGATCGTTCCGGTCGCCGAGCGGATCGACGCGAAGATCGAGGCGATCGAGCTCCCCAAGGACGATCCAGCCGCTGCCCAGTGGGTGCAGATCAGCGGCGAGGGAACGCAGGTCATGCGCACGGTGTCCGCCGCCTACAAGTCGGGCGACGCGACGAACATCCAACGCGCCTCGCTCGACATGGTGTCGTACGGCGGCAAGTCCCAGCTCGCGACGACGACGGCAGGTCTGCCACCCGACTGCGGGCAGGGCAGTGGACAGCCGCCCGCCGCCTGACCTAGCTCGGGTCGCACACATCCTCGAGCTGCAGTGAGCAGCCCTTGAGTGCGGCGCCGGGCGCGCGACCGACGAGCTCGAAGCCGTCGCCGCGGCGGATGCCGAGGTCCTCGCTGCGGATCGCGGCGCAGCTCCAGACGTTGGCGAGGTCGTGGAACACGAGCAGGCCCTGCTCACCGTCCGCGACGTCGGCGAGCGTGACGGGATCGACGACGCGCACGCGCAGCCATGGTGGGGTCCAGCGTGCGTCGGGCGCCGTGAGCTCGAGCGGGAAGCCGACCGATTCGGCCACCGTGCCGAGCCACGCTTGGCTGGAGAGCTCACTCATGCCGTACTCGTTCTCGCACCAGGCGGCGGGCACCCAGAGCCAGAGCGCGACGCGAGCCAGCAGCTCATCGCGGGAGATCTCGCGGGTGCGGCCCTTGAAGCCGCCGGTGTCGACGACGCGGCTGCCTTCGGGCAGCTGGATCGGATCCCAGCCCTGCGCCTCGGCCTCGTCGAGCAGCATCGCGAGCGCGAAGCTGGTCGAGAGCACGAGCGTGGGCGTTCCCTCGCGCGCGACACGCTGGAGCGCCTGCCACGCGCCGACGAAGTCGATCGCGTAGTCGCCGTCGACGAAGACGCCGGCGTCGACGCAGGAGCGGTCAGCGCGAATGCGGTCGTACATGTGCGTCAGCGACGAGTGCGGCGCGTCCGCGGCCGAGGGCTGCAGCTGTACGCAGGCGAGCGGGGCGCGCACCCCGCGCACGACGTCGGGCAGCAGCGCGGCGCGCACGCCTGCGACCAGCGAATCCTCGTACTGGGTCAGCTCCTGCAGGCGGTGGCGGCTGCGTTCGGCGGCGGTGGTGCCGCTCGACTCCCACTCGGCCGCGACGGGCGCGTCCGGCTCGAACACGTCGAGCTGCTTGAAGGCGGCGATCGGCAGCGCCGGGATGTCGCGCCAGCTCGTGACCTCGGAGCTGTCGCGCGCCGCGAGCTCGTGGGCGCACCACGCGGCGTATGCCGGGATGCTCGTGCGCTGCGCCTCGAACACGCGCAGCGCCGCCGAATCGAAGTCTTCTGCGGCGTCGCGCCAGGCGTCGGCGGCTGCGCTCAGGGTGTGGAGAGGGGTGGACATCGACGCGCATCGTCGCATGACCGGTACCATTCCTGCATGTCCCACACCGTCCTGCACCTCGAGCGCACCATCGATTCCTCCCACGTGATCCCGAATCACCCGGGAAAGTGTGCGCGCCTGCACGGCCACACCTACCGCTTCCAGGTCTGGATCTCCGGCCCGGTGAACCCCGAGACCGGCATGCTCGTCGACTTCTTCGACATCAAGGCCGCGATCGACGCGTGGGACCATCGCCACCTCAACGACGAGGTCGACTTCATCCCGACCGCCGAGCTGCTGGCCGACGAGATGCGGGCGCGACTGCTCTCGGCCGTGCTCGACCAGGTCGGCGAGACGCGCCGCACCCAGGTCGGCGTGCTGCTGCGGCTGTGGGAGACGCCCTCCGGCTACGCACAGGTCGGCTGGCTGACGCGCGACCCCGAGCAGCCGTCCGACACCGGCATCGACGAGGCACTGCTCGAGGTGCTGGCACCGTGACCGACCTGGCGACACCACCCGGCTCGATCGAGCCGCCCGCGACGCGCGGCGGCACGCTGCCGGTGATCGAGCTCTTCCATTCGATCCAGGGCGAAGGGTCGCGCTCGGGCGAGCCCGCGACCTTCATCCGCTTCGCCGGCTGCAACCTGCGCTGCGTCTGGTGCGACACCTCGTACTCGTGGTCGAAGGAGGGCGTCAAGGGCGCCACCGCGACTGACATCGACGCGCTTGCCGCGCAGGTGCGCGAGTCGGCGGTCGTGCTGACCGGTGGCGAGCCGATGCTGCATCGCCGACGCCTGCCGAAGCTGATCGGCGAGATGCGCGCGCGTGGCGTGCAGCACGTCACCGTCGAGACGAACGCGACGATCCTCGACGAGGAGCTCATTCCGCTGGTCGACCTGTGGTCGCTCTCACCCAAGCTGGTCGGCTCGGGCGAGGTGCCCGACCCCGCGACGATCACCCAGTACCTGGTGGCGGCGCCCGGTCGCGTCCAGCTCAAGTTCGTCGTGCTGACCGACGAGGACCTCGCCGCGATGTGGGCGCTGCTCGTGCAGCTCGTGCAGCTCGACGCACCGCTGCCGGCGCCGATCCTGGTCCAGCCGGATGGCACGCGCGAGGACTACGACCTCGCGCTGCGTGAGCTGATCGAGCGCGTCATGGCGGACGATGCCGAGTGGCAGGGTGTGCCCCGCCGCTCACTCGTGCGCGTCACGCCGCAGGTGCACCGTGTCGCGTGGGGCGCAGCTGCCCGCGGCGTCTGAGCCGACGAGCTACTGCGCGACGATGGCGTCGATGCGCACGAGCCGAGCGGAGGCCGTGCGAATCGTGATCGGAGCGGCGCCCTTCGACAGCTTGACCGTGACGAGTGCTCGATTGGTCGTGCGGCGCGCGACGAGCGACCGGGTCGCGACCACCGTGCCAGCACGGACGATGCGGATCGAGCCGCAGGTCGGGCAGGTCGTCGCCGCGATCGTCAGCGTCCGTCCGGAGATGCGCGGCGTGACGAGCGTCGCACCTGCGCGGCGCGCCGCAGCTGCGGTACCGCGATAGGCCCAGCTGGCCTTCGTCGTCGCGAAGCCCCGCGCGCGCAGCGAGGTGTCGTCCCACGGGGCGGTCGTGCAGCGCGGTGTGCTCGTGGTGGAACCCGTCACGTTCGAGGCAACGACACGCACGCAGGTGCGTCGACCAGCGACGAGCGGGACGGTGCTGTCAGCCGCCCGTGTCCATGCGGCGCCGAACTCGACGGCGGAGCGCTCGCCGCTTCGCAGGACCGGGGTCGGTACGACGACGACCGGGCGTCCACGGCTGTCCAGCTGCCACGTGATCGTCGGGAGGGCAAAGGTCGGGCGATCCGGAAGCGGGATGGGGTCTGGTATCGGCGCGGGCGGCTGCGGCGTCGGCGAGGCTGCAACGGCAACCGTGCTCAGCACGAGGCCCTGATACTCCGAGCCGGTGCGTGGGTCGAGGGACCACGCGACACCGGGTGCGAGCGTCGTTCCCTCGACGCGCCAGCGTGCCGGTGCTGCACTTGGCCCGAGCAGCGTCACCGCCGAGTGACCTGCTCCTATCGGTCCAGCTCCCATGTACGTCGCATCGAAGACGAGCTCACCAGCAAGCCCCGTGGTCGGGACCGCGAGCGTGCTGTAGGTCGAGGAGACGCGGACGACGCCGTGCCACGGAAGCTCCAGCGAGCCGCTGATACCGCCGAGCACGCCAAGCGTGACGTCCACGGCGGAGACGGCGCCGAACACGGAGGACAGCTCGTCGACGGCGAGCTTCGTCGCCGTGAGCGTGAAGGTCGAGCCGCTTGCCACGCGAGTGGTGCCCTGGAGCTGCAGGGCGCCGCCAGCTGCGAAGGGGGCCGACGTCGCGATGAGCAACCCGATGGTGGTGTTCGACCCCTGTGCGCTCCTGATGGGCAGGGTCGAGCCCGCGATGGGATCGATGCATGCCGGATCCTCGACGCGGAGCGTCGCGGCTTCCGTGTCGATGGATTCCACGTTCCACCGGCAGTCCTGCACGACGGTGGTTCCGTCGGATGTCATCACGGTCGTGGCGTCCAGCGTCGCGCCCTGGGTCCATGTCGTGTTTCCCTGGACCCAGACGTCATCCGCTCCGGGACCCGTCGTGACGTGCGCACCGCGCAGCTCGAGGGTCGCCGACTCCCGCGCTGACACGATCGACCATGCCCGCACCGAGGAGGTGACGACCGCGTCGCGGTAGGTGGTGAACGAGTACTCGGCGTTGATGTCAGCCGACACGACTGCGGGGGTGAGGCTGACCGCACGACCGACGATGACCGCCTGTGCATCCACGACGGCATCGGCTCCGATCAGCGAGTGCTGCAGGTCGACCGAGCTGACGACGAGGGTCGCCGCGCCGGGCAGCTCCAGCTGGCCGGCCGCGACCTCGTTCGCGGCAAGCTCACCGTCGAAGTCGAGCGCGACGGTGCCCGTGACCCTGACGTCACCGAGTTGCCCGGTCGGTGCCGAGCCGGCACGCACCTGGAGCGCACCGGTGACCTCGAACGTCGTGACGTCGATCGTGGGAGCCGGACCGACGAGCTCGACCGTGAGGCTTCCGTCAGGGGAATACAGGATGGGGGTCTGGAGGGCGCCGGTCGTGATGGTCAGGCCCGCCGCGAGGGAGATGCCGGAATCGGCCCGGATCGCTGCGGCAGCCACGTCCACATCGACGTGCATCGCCTCCTCGCCGACGCAGGCGGTCTCGCTGGCGGTCGGGACATGCCCGGCGCTCCAGTTGCCCGGCACCGACCAGCGCGGCTCCAGCTCCTCGTCGGGCTGCCAGACGTTGGCCCCGGTGCAGTCGACCGGCGTCGGCGCGACGGCCAGCGCGGCGCCGCCCAGTAGCTGCAGCCCCGCGCACGCACAGAGCAGCATCATCCATGTTCGGCGGCCCGGTCCCATCCGGACACTGATCGGCCCCTGCAGGGGGCAGGGCCACCCGACCACACGGAATCCTCACGGGATGCTGGCTTCGTCGTTACGTGACGATCGACGTGATCGCGACGGCGAAGCGTTCGCGCTCGCCCTCGTCGTGCGCGGCGGCGGGGTAGATCGTGATGCCGGTGGCCTTCGGCCCGGAGGGCACGACGAGGATCCGGTGCTCGTGGAGCAGCCGTTCGGCGAGCTGGAGGCCGAGCCCGGGCTTCCGCGTGTCGAACGCCCAGAGCAGGCCGACTCCGCGCACCTTGAGCTTCGTGCCGAACTCGATGCCAGTGGCGATCGCCCGCCACGCCCGGCAGTGCTCATCGAGCAGCCTGGAGCGCTGGCGCAGGTTGGAGATCGAGCGCACGATCGCGGCGGAGGCGATCGGGTCACCGAGCGAGGTGCTCGTGTGCGCGGGCTCGACGGCGCCGCGATCCCAGGCGGCAGTTGCCAGCGCCGTCCGCGCCAAGACGACGCTCGCGGTCACGCCCGAGCCGATCGCCTTGCCGAGGCAGACGACGTCGGGCCGCGACTCGGTGAGGCACTCGGCGATCACGGGGCCGGTGCGGCCGGATCCGCAGAGCACGGCATCGAGGATCAGCACCGCGCCGACGCGATCGCATTCGGCGCGCAGCGCGGCGTGGAAGCCGGCGGGCGGCGGAATCACGCCGGCGCGCCCGAGCCACGGCTCGACGATCACGCATGCGACGTCCTCGTCCAGCGTCGGCACGGTGCCCCAGGCTGCCCAGCGCACGGTGTCCGCGGCGTACTGCGCGGCCCACGGCTCACGGAAGGCGGGGTTGTGGGTCACGGCCAGCGCGAGGCCGAATGTCCCGTGGTAGCCGCCCTCGAAGGCGACCATCTTCGTGCGACCGGTCGCGCGCAGCGCGGTCTTGAGCGCCGTCTCGACGGCTTCGCTGCCCGTGTGGAGGATGAGCGCGCGCCATGCGTCGGCGTCCTCGCCGAGCTCCGCGGCAAGCATCAGCGTCGCCAGCTCGGTCGCGTTGGCGCGCCATGCATGCGTGTAGAGGTCTCCCGCGCCCGGCGCACCGAGGTCGTCCAGTCCGACGGTCGCCTCGTCATGCCCCCAGAGGCGGCTGCCGAAGACCATCGCGAGATCGAGCACGCTGACGGGATCCATCGGGTCGCCCGCGAACATCGAGGTCGCGCGCGCACCATTGAAGCGCGGCGTTCCCGGGAGGACGAACCCTGGGAACTCGCGGCTCGTCACGAGGTGCGCCCACCGGACAGCAGTCGCCGCCAGCTGGTGATCGTCTCGCGCGCGACGTGGCCCGCGACACGCGGGTTCTCGCGCAGGCGGCGCACGGAGTACTCGTACCACTGGGCACCGAAGGGCACGTAGACGCGCATCGGGTGGCCCTGGTCGACGAGGTCGTCGCGGCGCCCCTCGCGCACGCCGAGCAGCATCTGGAACTCGTACAGCTCCGGCGACAGGCCAAGCTTGTCGACGAGGTCGAGGCAGCCGGTGATGAGCACGTCGTCGTGGGTCGCGTACGCCGCATGGCAACCGGCCTCGGCGAGGATGCGGCACAGGTCGACGTAGTTGCGGTTGATCGTCTCCATGTCGCGCCAGGCGATCGCCTCGGGCTCGACGTAGATGCCCTTGACGACGCGCACGCGCGCGCCCTCGGCGGCCAGCTGCTCGACGTCGGCCTTGGTGCGCTTGAGGTATGCCTGCACCACGATGCCGAGGTTGTCGTGCCCCTCGGCCCGCAAGGCGCGGAAGAGCTCGAGGGTCGCGTCGGTGTACGGCGAATCTTCCATGTCGATGCGGACGAATCCGCCGATCTTGGCCATGGCGGAGGCGATCGCGGCGACGTTGTCGTGCACGAGGCGGTCGTCGATGCCGAGGCCGACGGCGGTCAGCTTGACACTGACGTTGCGCACGAGCGGTGTCGCCTCCTCGAGCGTCGCCATCTGCTCGATCGCAGCGAGGTAGGCGTCGCGCGTGGCGATCGCCTCGTCGCGGCGCGAGATCGCCTCGCCGAGCACGTCGAGCGTCGAGCCCATGCCGCGTGCTGCGAGGGCGCGCACCGTGGCGATGGCCTCGTCGAGCGACTCGCCCGCAATGTACGGCGCGGAGATGCGCTTCACCAATCCCCGCGGCAGGAGCGGGATGGTCTTGACGATCGCCTTGTCCTGCAGGCGCGGTTCGGTCGTGGCGGGGGGAGTCATCGCAACGATCCTAGCTTCCCGCCAGCGTGCCGCGCGGCATGCTTGTCGGGCTTGCGCGCGGCTTCCCTCGCTCCGTTTCAGAAAACGCGGACGGAACCACAATTGATGGAGCACGGTCGTTGCCCGCGACCGCACCTCTGGGGGGAGGGGAACACCATGGAAGAGTTCGCATACGAGTCGTTGCCAGGAAGCCGCTGCTGCGTCGGCTGCGGAGGCCTCACGTTCCGTCAGCGCGAGGATGCCCTGTGTCCGCGCTGCGCGTTCGAGGCGGAGTCGCTGATCGAGCGGATCGAGGTCGACGGGATCAACCGCGACCTCAACCTGATGACGCAGTTCGAGGCCTACTACGCCGAGCGTGAGGCGACGAGGGAACGCTTCGAGCGTGCCGGCGGCCCTGTCTTCACGCTCAGGTTCGAGTCGAAGATCGATCCGCCGACGCGACCTGCGACGCCGTTCGCGCGCGACCACTTCTGGACCGAGCTGCGCGACGCGGGGTAGTGAGCGCGGCGAGCGGTTCCTCCGTGGCCGTGCCCGGCAGGGGCCGTGGCCGCACTCGGACGCATCCGGGAAAGTGACCTCGACGACAGGCGGTGTGCTCCCGAGGACAGGTTGTCATGCAACGGAACCAACCCCAGGAGCCATCCGTGCAGCGCAACACTTCTCGCCGCTCGCCAGTCGCCCTCATGCTCGTCGTCGTCGGTGCATCCGCACTGCTCGCCGGGTGTGGCGACCAAGGCGCACACCTCCCCGCAGGCATGACCGGATCGGCCGGCTATGCGAACTCCGGCGGCGTCGACGTGGTCGACAGCGTGCTGGGGACGGACCCTGGACCGTCCGCCGCGGCCGGTATCGGCATGGCCGAGGATCCGATCCTCGCCGGCTATGACGGCATCGCCTCGATGGGCGATGGCTCCGGTGACATGTGGGGCTCGGCGCTCAACGACTGGGACTCCAGTGAGGGGTCGCTGGCGACGGTCGGGCTCGATGGTGGCCTCGATGACTTCGGGGGCGACGATGGCTACGGCGGCGGCTACGGCTACGGCTCCGGGTACGGTGATGGCTACGGCTACGGCAACGGCATGAGCAACCTGAGCCTGGCCGGCTACGGCGGTGTCAACTCGCTCGGCGGCATGGGTGGGTACGGCGGCATGGGTGGCTACGGCGGGTTCGATGACTTCGGCTCGGCCGGCATGGGCGGCGTGGTCGATGACCCGGACCTGCTCGACGCCGGGTTCTCCGACCCGGGCCTGATGGATGCCGGCATGGACGCAGGATTCGATCCCGGATTCGCCGACACGGGCTTTGACCCGGGCTTCTCGGATGTCGGCTCGGCAAGCATCGACACGGGCGGCTTCTCCGGCGGGTTCGACGTCGGCGCGGCGAGCATCGACACCGGTGGCTTCGACGGTGGATTCAGCGGTGGCGTGGTCGACGTGAGCGGACCGAGCGCAGTCTTCTAGCCAGCCAGGCAGATCGTGTGAGCGAGCGGGTCCCGACGGAAGTCGGGGCCCGTTCGCATCTTCGCGCCGGTGTCAGGTCGCGCAGCTGTCAGGTAGCAGCGGTGCCGCCGGTCGCGGCGGCAGCGAGCGCGAGGCCGGCCTCGCGACCATGCTGGAGCGCGGTGCTCGCAGGGCTCTGGAGGGGGCCGCGGCGCGCCTCGCCGAGCACACGCCAGAGGGCGGGAACGCGCTCGCGGGCATCGCCGATCGGCGTGCCGCTCGCGTCGAGCTGGGAGTCGGACCACGCGACGGCGGCCTGCTCGAGCGCCATCCACGTGTTCTCGAGCGTGCGGAGTGCGCCGCCGATCTCGTCGAGCAGCTGGGTGCGGGCGATGCGTGCGCTGTCGCTGGGGGCGAGCTCCGCGAGGGCGCGCAGCGCAGCGGTCGAGGTGGCGGCCGCCTGGACGAGCGTCGCGTCGTCAGGCGCGTTCTCGCGGATCCACGCATCGAGCGTGTCGGCGAGCTGGCGTGACTGCTCGAAGGAGGCAAGCTCCTCGAGCGTCTCGGTCATGGCGAGCAGCGTGAAGCACTCGCGCAGCGCGACCGGGTCCTCGAGCAGGCCGCCATCGGCGAGGCGCAGCAGCTCGTACGAGACGGATTCGTCGGCGTGCGTCCAGAAGGCGACGGCGACCTCCCCGACAGCCGGCTCGCAGGGGAGCAGCGCAGCGAGCGTCGCATCCTCGCGATCGAGGGAAGTGGCGAGTGCGGCGAGCTGGGCTTCGACATCAGGAAGGGTGGTCATCGCGGCAAGGGTATCGAAGGGCAGGGGGTTCCGTGGCGCGTGGGCGGTAGGAATCGGTCCCGATCGGATAGACACACTCGGCATGACACGCGTCCTCATCACCGGCTTCATCACGATCGACTTCATCGCACACGTCGAGGGCTTCCCCTCGACGATGGTGCCCGAGCAGGCGAAGGAGCTCGACGTCGCGTGCGGCGGTCGCGCCGCGAACCAGGCGATGGCGCTGACCGCGATCGAGTCCGAGGTGGCGCTCCTCGCGCGCGTCGGCAGCGACGAGCACGCGACGTTGCTGACGGACGAGCTGCTCGAGATCGGCGTCGGCACGGAGTTCGTGCAGCAGTCGCCGAGCATGACCGGAATCCGGCTCATCGCCGAGCAGGCCGACGGCACGCGCCAGGTCAACGTCTTCCGCGGTGCGAACGACTACCTGTCGGTCGACGACCTGAATCGCCGGGCCGAGTCGATCCGCGAGTTCGCCGTCGTGGGCGTCACCACCGAGCCGGCGGGAGCGATCTCCGTCCGCGCGCTGGAGATCGCCGAGGCGGCTGGCATTCCTACCGTCCTCACGCACGCGCCGAGCGCCAAGCCGGTGACCGACCGCGTGCTGGCTGCGGCGGGCGTGGTCATCACCTCCGACACCACCTGCAGTGGCCTGCTGGATCCCGGCGTCGCACGCGAGCATCCAGAAGCGGCGCTCCGTGCACTCATCCAGCGCGGCGCGCGCAGCGCCGTGCTGCTCACCAGGACTCGTGCCATCCTCGCCATCGGCGACGACATCCGCGAGGTCGCGTCCCCGGGCCGCCTCGACACGGAGGACGCCGTCGACGCCTTCGCGGCCGGCCTCATGCAGGGCCTCGCCGCCGGCGACGGCATGGAGCCGTCGGTCCTGCGCGGCGTGCGCACCGCCAACCTGCTCGTCGACTGACGACGCCACCCGGCGCCGCTCTCGCCGGCAGCTGCCGCGCGCCGCCGCTCGTGGGCGGCCACGAGATGGCCGCATCTTCGGGCAGAATGTGTTGACGGATCTGCAATCTCGTCGCACCTTGGAGGAACCCAGTAGCTCGACGGACACCCAGCGGCCGCAATTCGGGGCCGGTCCGAAAAGGAAGATCGAAGATGACTCCAGCCATCTCCTCCGCAATCGTCGGCACGCAGATCGCATTGATCGTGCTCGCCCTCGTCATCGGCATCGTCGCCAAGCACCGCAAGGCGGCCGTCGCCTTCGCGTGGATCTGCACGGTCCTTGCCTTCGTCGCCATCGGCCTTGCCGGCGGCGCATCCGCTCCGGGCGACGCCTTCGGCATCACCGGCTCGACGAGCTCCTTCGTCCTCTACGCGGTCACCGCCTTCATCGCCGCCGCCATCTCCTGGGGCGTCGTCGCCGTCGTCGGCGTCCGCCTCCGCTCGGTGCAGGAGCGCTACTACGCCAAGCCCGAGACGCGTGAGGTGCTCGCCGCCGAGCTGCGCGAGGTGCTGCGCCAGGAGGGCATCGCCCTCGACGAGCGCCTCGGCCGGGCCGAGCACGAGCGTGAGCAGTTCCTGTTCGCCCTCGAGGACCAGCACGCACGCCAGATCAAGGGCCTCGCCGACGAGTACCAGCACGAAGCCGGCACCATCCTCCGACACCTTCTCGACCAGCTCGTTGCAGAACGCCTGCAGCCCATGGTCGAGGAGCGCCTCGCCGAGCAGCGTTCTGCCATCGAACGCGAGCTGGGCGCAATCGATTCGGCAGTTGCCGGCGAGGCGCTCATGACCATCCGCACCGACTACGCGGCCCTCGAGGCCGAAGTCGAGGCAGCCGCCGCACGCATCGAGAAGCTGCGCGACATGAACCCGGACCTCGGCCTGGAGGACAAGGTCGCCGCCCGCCTCGCCAAGATCGACGAGGTCATCGAGGCCCGCGTCGCTGAATCCACCACGTCGCTGGACGCCAAGGTCGCAGCCCGCGCCGCCGAGCTCGAGGCCCGCCTCGCCAGCGTCGACGCACTGCTCGACGAGAAGATCGAGGCATCCGGCAACCCGCTCGTGGCCCGCATGGCCGAGACGCAGGGCGCCGTGTCCGCACAGCTCGACACCTGGATGGGCGTGCTCGACGGCCGCTTCGCCGAGACCGAGCAGATCCTCAACACCCGCATCATCGAGCAGGAGCACGCACTCGAAGGTCGCGTCGGAGAGCTCGAGGCAACCATCGAGGAGCGCCTCGCACAGCACGTCGCAGCCGTCGACCAGGTCCTCGTCGGCCACGACGCCGAGCTGCAGGGAACGCTCAGCGAGCAGTCCGCCGCGATCGGCGTCCACTTCTCGACCGAGCGTGACCGCCTCATCACCGAGCTCACCGAGCACGGAATCAGCATCCAGGAGAGCGTCGCCACCGAGCTGGCAGCTGCCGAGCAGCGGGCCCGCCAGACGGTCGAGGCCACGCAGGCCGCATGGAACACCTTCACCGACGAGCTCGAGGCTCGCTTCGCCGAGACCCGCACCGAGGCACTGCGTGCCACGCAGGAGATGGCCGAGCAGGAGCGCATCACGCTCATCAACCAGATGAACTCGATCACGGCCGAATCCAAGGCGGGCATCGCCCAGCAGGCCGAGGAGCTTGGACGCGAGGCAGCATGGCAGCGATCGCAGGTCGAGAAGAGCGTGCGCGACACGATCGACATCCTGCAGTCGCAGGCCCGTGACGCCATCTCCGACGCCGACCGCGTGTTCGCCGACCTCGAGCGCATCGGTGCCGAGCGCGTCGAGCGGATCCGCCGCGACGCCGAGGACGCCCTCGTGCAGAGCCGCGACTACGTCGGTCAGCTCCAGGACAGCCTGGGCGTCCACCTCGACGAGCTGCGCGAGCGCTCCGGCGACCTCGCCGACGAGATGAACGATCGCCTCGCCGCCATCACCGGTGCGACGCAGGAAGGCGCCTCGCAGCTCGAGCAGTACGCACGGGACCTCGTCGACGCGACGACCCGCGAGCTGAGCTCCGTCAGCGAGCGAGCCACCGCAGACCTGCAGGCCCGCATCAACCAGGAGTTCACCGCCACGGTGACGCTCGCACTCGAGACGCAGCAGCGCACCACGGAGAACCACCTGGCCGAGGTCGCACAGCGCATCATGCAGCAGGTCCAGGGCGACCTCGCCGGCCTCGCCGAGCACGCACGCAGCGCAGTCACCGGTGAGCTCGACCAGATCATCGCCGCTGGCCGCCAGCACGCACAGGAAGCCCAGGAGCAGGCGTTCCGCCAGGTCATGAACGACCTCGCCCGCCAGCAGACGGAGCTTGCCGAGCAGGCACGCGCCGCATCCGGCGACGCACGCCACATCCTGGAGGACGGCCTGCGCGAGGGTCGCCGCCAGCTCGAGGAAGCCATGGCGGGCATGGGAGCCCACATGCGCGAGGAGCTCGTTCGCTTCAACGACGAGGGACAGCGACGCGTCGACACGCTCATCAGCCAGCTCCGCACACGGGAGCAGGAAGCGGTGCGCGAGGAGGATCGTCGTCTCGGTCAGGCTCGCCAGGAGCTGGTTCGCCAGCACCAGGGAGCGCTCGAGAACCAGGTCCGTGACCTCGTCGGTGGCCTGAGCCGCACGCTCGACACGGGCTCACTCACCGCAGCAGCTGGCAACTTCACCGACGGGCTCAACCGCCCGACCACCCCGCTGCAGGGCACGCAGGGCGGCTTCGGCCACTGATCGACAAGGACTGGCCCGGCGGCGCAGCGCACCTGCGCATGCCGGAGCCATGCGAGTTGCGACACCGCACGCGTGCTGGGCGCAAACGGCAGTCGCACACCTTCACGGGTCGGACCTTCGGGTCCGGCCCTTGGTGAGTCCCGGGGCACGGTTCTCACGGTTCGAGTGAATCAACCAGCCCGTCACATCCCGATAGATCGTTGCGTGCTGGACACACGCATCGGGACACGACTTCGGGACGGACACTCATGACTGCTATTTCTCAGGCTGCGATCAAGCGCGTGGTCACGGACATTCCTGACGCGCTGCGACCCAGCTGGCTCAAGGAGACATGGAGCGGCGAGCACGGCACCGGCGGACTTCGCGCCCAGGTGAACAGCGCCTCCTCGTCACTGGAGCTGACGCCCACTGGCATGAGCGGCCGGAGCGCTGCGAGCGGCTCGGTGCTGCTGGATGACTCGGGGTTCGGCCGATTCAACCGTGACCAGACGCTGCACGCGAGCGGTCGGCTCGAGGTGCACCACTCGCTGATGACGATCGACTCCTCGAAGCAGGGCACCGGCTATGCCCGCAGCTTCAACGATCGGGCATTCGCGCGCTACGCCGAGGCAGGTGTCGATGACGTGACGATCGACGCGGCCCTGTCGATGGGTGGCTATGCGTGGGCGCGCCAAGGCTTCGAACTCGTCGGAAATGGAGCCGACGAGGTCGCGCGTGCAACGAACCGGGCCGAGAAGCTCACCCGGCTCGTCGACCGATCGCGGTCCAAGATCGACGACGCGGCGTACGCGGAGCTGGAGCCGCGCCTGTATCGCGGCGGCGAGCTACGCCCTGACACGCTCACGAGCGTGCAGGAGCTCGCGGCGATGCCCGTGGGTCGGAGTGTGCTCGTCGGCAACTCCTGGTCCGGAATTCGACCGATCGAGCGAGCGAACACGTGGTGGGCTGGACGCACCCCCGGCGGCGTCGATGACATCCAGCGCGGTGTCTCGCACCTGCTCAAGCCGGCTGACACGTCGGCAGCGGTTGGCGCGGCGTCGCGCCGGATCGCCAGCAACCTGCCGCCAGCTCTGGACCCGACGACGCTCGGCCGCGCATTCGAGCGCACCCTGCGCAACGTCGGCGGCGGCGCGTCGCTGGACGGCGAACGCGGCGCTCGGACGCTGCTGCGCCTGGACAGCAGCGATGGTGTCAGTGACCTGGGAGGCAGGGCGGCCCTCAAGACGATGGACGGCCAGACCATCGTCCTCGAGACGAAGCTTGGCGCGGACGGCGTCCTGCGTGGCACGGAGAAGCTGCCGAGCGAGCTGGATGGCGTCGGGACCCGCAGGGCGCTCAACGCCGCATGGCGCGAGCTCGGCGTCACGGACGTCGAGCGTTCCGCCAGATAGCGAGCGACAAGCGAATTGACATGCGTGCGGGACACACGCATCGGGACACTCACAGGGGACGGACACGGACATGACAGCAATCTCACAGGCCGCGATCAAGCGCGTCGTCGCAGACATTCCTGACGCGATGCGACCCAGCTGGCTCGAGCAGACGTGGAGCGGCGGCCACGGCGCCGGCGGACTGCGCGCCCAGGTTGATGACGTGTCCTCGCGACTCGAGCTGACGCCCAACGGCATGAGTGGCACGAGCACAGCCGACGGCCAGGTCAAGCTCGGGAGCTCGAACGTCGGCGAGTTCACGCGCGACCAGACGCTGCACGAGAGTGGTCGGCTGGAAGTCCACCACTCGTACCTCAAGCTGGACTCCTCGATGCAGGGCACCGGCTTCGCCCGCAGCTTCAACGACCAGGCCTTCGCGCGCTACGCCGAAGCCGGCGTCGATGACGTGACGATCGACGCCGCGCTGTCGATGGGTGGCTATGCGTGGGCACGGCAGGGCTTCGAGCTGATCGGCAAGGGGTCGGACGAGATCGCTCGAGCAACGAGCCGTGCGGAGAAGCTCACCGGGCTCGTCGACCGCGCCCGGGGCAACATCGACGACGCCGCATATGCGGCGCTCGAGCCGCGCCTGTACCGCGGCGGGCAGCTGCGCGCCGATACGCTCACGAGCGTGCAGGAACTGGCGGCACTGCCCGTCGGCAGGAGCGTGCTCGTCGGCAATTACTGGTCGGGAATTCGGCCGATCGAGCGCGCGAACACGTGGTGGGCCGGGCGCACGCCCGGCGGCGTGGAGGACATCCAGCGCGGTGTCTCGCACCTGCTCAAGCCGACTGACACCTCTGCCGCAGCGGGTCAGGCATCGCGACGGATCGCGGCGAACCTGCCGCCGGCGCTGGACCCGTCCTCGCTCGGCCGTGCCTTCGAGCGCACGCTGCGCAACGTCGGTGGTGGCGCGACGCTCGACGGCGAGCGCGGTGCGCGCACGCTGATCCGGCTGGAGCGCGGCGACGCGCTCGACGAGCTCAGCAGCAGCGCGGCGCTCACGACGATGGACGGGCAGTCGATCGTCCTGGAGACCCGTCTGGCACGTGACGGAACGGTGCGCGGTGAGGAGTACCTCCCGAGCAAGCTCGATGATGTCGGCACACGTCGTGCCCTCAACGCCGCATGGCGCGAGCTCGGCGTCACCGACGTGCAGCGCAACCGCGCCTAGGCAGCTGCGTCGCGCTGGGCGATCGGTGCGAACAGTCGCTGCAGCTCGTCGGCCGTGGGTCGCGCAGCGGGATCTTCGGCAAGCATGCTGTCGATGATCGCGGCGAGGTCGCGGGGGAGCTCCTGCTCCGCCCGTGCCATGTCACCGTCGAAGCGGGCGGTGGCCAGTCGCTCCAGCGCGGGGATCGGTCGCTCCGTCAGCTGCGGGTGGCCGCTGTCGGCGTGGAAGGGCAGCCGGCCGGTGACCGCGCGGTAGAGCACGGTGCCGAGGCCCCAGATGTCCGCTGCCGTCGTGACGTGGCCGCCGCGCACCTGCTCGGGCGCCGTGAACAGGCGCGTGCCGGCTCCGCCACGCATCGCGCCGGGCTCCTTGGCCAGGTGGAAGTCGATGAGCACGGCGCGCGTGCCGTCGTAGATGATGTTCGCCGGCTTGAGGTCGCGATGCATGACCCAGCGTCGGTGCAGGTGCGCCAGCGCGCCGGCCAGCTGCATGCCGATCCGTGCTGCCTCGGCTGCGGGCAGGCGACGGCGCAGCCGCAGCTCCTCGCGCATCGAGTTCCCGGGGATGAATTCGAGGATGAGCGCTGCGGGATCGTCGATCAGCGCGACGACCGGCACGATCGCCGGATGCTCGACGCGGCGCAGCAGCAGCCCCTCGCGCAGGATGCCGCGCTCGGCGGCGGCGCGCTCGTCGGTATCGAGGATGTCCTCGCGAATGCGCTTGGCGACGACGTGGACGCCGTGCCACATGCCGTGCACGGTGTCGGCGTGGCGGCTCCGGTGCAGCAGCGTGCCGGTCCGCAGCCCCGCGACCGGGAGTGCGAACTCATGTGGCGCGGTGGGTGTGGACACGTCGTCCATGGTTGGTAGGTACCCGGCTGCGGACGTACTCACGCCCACGTGAGGCTCAGCGACCCTCGAAGGCGTCGAGGGCGATCGTCAGCGCCACGGCGAGGCGTCGATCGATGATCCGCGCGGGATCCCCCGACAGGTCGAGGTCGTAGGTGTCGCGGATGCCCCAGCGGCGCGTGTATGTGCCGAGCACCGCGCCCGCCGGCACGCCGTATGCGGCCGCGCCGGTGCCGGCAGAGATCGTGAACGCGTAGGGGAGCATCGCGATGAGCCCGCCGACGTAGCGCCGCAGCAGCGCGAGTGCCATGTTGGCCTCGGTCACCGTCGCCACGAGGTTGCCGGCGAGGTCGGTGACGTCCCAGGTCGAGGAGACGAACATGCTCGCCCCGATCCGCTTCTTGAGCAGGCCGATCGGCTGCCCGGTCGCGTGATCGCGCAGCGGGTAGCCGCCGCCGAAGTCGAGCGCATTCTTGCCCTGCAGCTCGAGGAGTGGCTCGGTCTTCGCCTCGTCGGCGTAGAAGGTGACCTTCGACTTGAGCGCCATGCGCTTCTGCTGCACCAGCGCGACGAGCCCGCCGGGCGCAGGCTTGGCCTCGAAGTCGGCAGCGGTACGCACCTCGTAGCGGTTGACCATCGGACGTAGCTTCTGCACCACGACGAAGCGATCGTGCTGGTAGCGCGCATCGCCGACGGGGCCGGCCGTAACCTGGGTGGGGGCGGAGGTGAACGAGAGAGCGGGATCCGCCGGGGTCGCGACGGCAGCGGACGTGGCTACTGCGTGCAGGGCCGGCTGGGCAGCTGGCGCCTGGGCGGGCGCGGTCTGGTGCCCCCACTGCATGCCGTCCCACCAGCGCAGCTGGTCGGTGGCCTGCGGGTCGGGATACCAGCCGGCGGCCGGTGCTGCTGCATGTGACATTCGACATCCTTGTCCACTGCATTGCGCGTCCAGTTCCCGTCGGCATCCACGGCTCCGGCCTCAAGGCCGTATGATTTGCGCATGGTCCTCGCCGAACGCGGCATGTACGACGGCGCACTCGAACCCACGTGGTACGGGGAGCGCAAGGTGTGGTCGGTCACCGGCTTCATCCTTGGCGTGCGCTCGCGCATCGAGGACGTCCCGACGCTCTGGGTCGAGGGCGAGATCAGCGAGCTCAAGACGCCGCGCCCGGGCCAGAAGCTGTCGACGGTCTTCTTCACGCTCAAGGACCCCAACAACGGCTTCATGCTCAGCTGCACGATGCCCAAGGCGCGCTTCGACGCGCTGCGCCTGGACCTCGGCGACGGCGACCTCGTACAGGTCTTCGGGCGACCCGACATCTACCCCGCGCGTGGCACCTTCCAGCTGCGCGTGCAGGGCATGGAACACGCCGGTCGCGGGCTGCTGCTGCAGCAGCTCGAGGCGCTCAAGGCGAAGCTCGAGGCCGAGGGGCTGTTCGACGAGTCGCGCAAGCGGGCGCTGCCGTACCTGCCACGTCGCGTCGGCATCATCACCGGCGCGGGCGCCGCGGCCCAGGGCGACTTCCTGCGCAACGTCTACGAGCGATTCCCGCCCGCGAAGCTCGTGATGATCGAGACACTCGTGCAGGGTGACCGCGCGCCGGCCCAGATCGTCGCCGCGCTGCGCCGCATCGAGCAGGTGGAGGATGTCGACGTCATCGTCGTGACGCGTGGCGGTGGTGCCTTCGAGGACTTCCTGCCGTTCAGCGACGAGCGCGTCTGTCGCGCGATCGCGGCGTGTTCGACACCGGTGGTCAGCGCGATCGGCCACGAGAAGGACAACCCGATCTCCGACTACGTCGCCGACCTGCGCGTGTCGACGCCGACGGCCGCGGCGCGAACCGTCGTGCCCGACTATCGCGAGGTCACGACGGGGCTCGATCGCGCCCAGCGCACGATGCGCCGGCGCGGCAGCGAGCACGTCGAGCAGCGCGCCGACCGGCTGCGCATGCTGGGCGCGCGACTGACTGACAGGTCGCCAGCGCGCTTCGTGCAGGAGCGCAAGCTCTGGCTCGCATCGCTGCGGCTGCGTGGACAGGGGCTCGTCAACACGCGGCTGGACCACGCACGGGCCGGCATCGCGCGCGACCAGCGCGACCTGCGCCGGGCGCTGGAATCGCGCGTCATCGAGCATCGTGCTCGGCACGCGACGGCGATCGCGCGGCTGCGAGCGCTGTCACCGAAGGCGGTGCTCGAACGTGGCTACGCGATCGTTCGAGCCGTGTCCTCGGGGCGCGTGGTGGAGGATGCGACCGCACTCGCGGTCGGCGATGCGGTGCAGGTCAGGATGGCGCAGGGTACGCTGCGCGCAACGGTGGACGAGGTGGATTCCCATGGCGAATGACACGACAGCGAACGAGCAGCAGCAGGTCCCGGTCGAGCAGCTGAGCTTCGAGCAGGCGCAGGCCGAGCTCGAGCAGGTCGTCGAGGCGCTCGAGGACCGGCACACCGGGCTCGACCAGGCGCTCGCGCTCTGGGAGCGCGGCGAGCAGCTGCACAAGTGGTGCCAGACGCGGCTCGACTATGCGGCCGAGCGGCTGCAGAAGCTGTCGGTGACCGCCGATGACGTCGCCTCGGTCACGGCCGAGAGTGGCGATGCCTTCGCGCCCAGCGGTGCGGTGCCCGCACCGACGACGCCGGTCGACCCGGCACCCGTCGCGCCTGCGCCCGTGGTGCCGGCGACCGCGGATCCCGTGGCTGCCGACCCTGCGCCGGCGATCGCCAACCCGGCCGACGGCGAGACGATCTTCTAGCTCGGGTGGGTGAGGGCGCTCGGTGGATTCTCTGAGCGCGGTATGGATACCGCGCTGACGGAATCGACGCGCGTCATCCGTGGTGGATTCTCTGAGCGCGGCATGGATACCGCGCTGACGGAATCGACGCGCGTCAGAACTCGGGGTCGAGCATGTCTGCGTCGTCGCGATGCTCCGGCAGGTTGCGTCGCACGCGCGGGATGAGCCACCGCAGGTACGCGCCGAGGATGAGCAGCACGATCGCGAGCACGAGCCACCACGGCGGCAGCGCGAAGAACCAGCCGGAGCTCGTGGCCGGACGCGGGTCGCCGTCGACGCCGGTGACTCGAGCGTCGGAGCGGTACAGGCCGAACCACGGTACGCCCTTCCAGGTCGTCGCGAGCGGCGCCTCGCCGTTCGGCAGCAGCGGACGCGCCTGCAGCGGCAGCTCGGCGACGGTGCCGCCGAAGATCGATCGGATCCGCAGGCGCCCGCGCGGCGTGGCGAAGCTGTCGCCCGCGTTCTCGAGGGTCGCGGTCCAGGTCCAGGAGTCACGGTTCCAGCGCAGGTGCGGTGCGGCGACGTCGTCGAGCTTCAGTCGCGGGCCGGCGCCCGGACCGGTGCGGAGCAGGAACGCGACCTGCAGCACGGACTGGAAGCCGACTGCGGGGCCTGCGTCGTCGGCCGCGTTGGAGGGCAGCTGCGGCAGGATGTCGAGCGTTGCGAAGGAGGAGCCGCCCGGCGGATCCTGTGGCACCGTGATCAGCACCGGCACACGGGCCACGCCGCGCGGGGGAATCGTGATCCGATCGACGGCCGGGTCGAGCCAGCTGACAGCGGTCTCGTCGGCTCGCTCGGCATCGGCCGGAATGAACTCGACGCCGCCGCTGGTGGCAGATCCGAGCATGCCCGCGGGCGAGAGGTCGAAGGTCGTGGACTCGGTGCGACGATTGCGGATCGTGATGCGCGCGAGGTAGGTCCCGCCCGGCTCGAACACCTCGTCGCCCGCGAGCTGGACGGCGGCCGTCGCCGTCATGTCCCCGTCGAGCGGCACGTTCGCGGGGTCGGTCGCGCGCTCCACGCGCAGCAGGCTGGCGGTCGGCGCGCCGCAGAGCTGGATGATCCCGCCGACCTCGGCGCTCACCTGACAGCCGGGTGGCGTCGCGGCTCCCGAGGGCGCTGGAAGCAGCAGGAGTGACGCGACGGCGGCGACGACGGATGTGGCGAATCTGCGCACGGCGCGACGGTTCCCGTGAAACACGCGTCCGAACCCCGTCGACAGCAGGGTAGGGACACATCTATGGGAGGGGACCCCATGACCGACGTGAACAAGCCGAACCCGTTTCTGGCACAGCTCTTCAATCCACCTGCACGCGGCAATGTCGGCGAGAACGCCGGTGTCGCGCGGGATTTCTTCCTGGAGCGCGTCCTGGGTCGACCGGGGGCGGGCGCCGCGGCTCCGGCCGAGCAGCTCCTGCCTGCAGCCGCGCCTGCAGCGCCAGCCGCGCTGGGTGAGGCGTTCGCCGCACCGAACGGTGCGGGCGCAGCAGCGGTGGCCGATGCCGCACAGGGTGGTGCCATGCCGGACGGGCCCGTCATCAACGTGCGCGCCAACCTCGTGATGGATGCACCCCAGGCAGCGATCGACGTGCCCGTCGACATCCGAGTTCCCCAGGGCCAGCCGAACATCGTCGTGCATCCACCGACGATCAGTGCAGCTGGCGGAGGCGGGGCGCCGGGTGGCGCGGCGCCTGCGCGCGGTGGCTTCAACCTCGGCGAGGCATTCGCCGGACTCGGTCGTCGCCAGGATGCGGCTCCCGCCGAGCGGGGCGCGCGAGGCAATGCGCGCGAGCTCATCTTCGGCAACGGCAACCAGAATGCCGCCCCGCTCGACTTCCGCTTCGGTCGCAGGGCCGTGGATGCCGCTCCGGCGGCAGCCCCCGCCAACGCGCCGGCCGCAGCAGGCGGCGTGAAGTCGCAGCTCGAGGCGCTGCTGCTGCGCGGCGGCAATGAGGCGAAGCCAGCACTGAACTTCAACCTGGGTCGTGGTGCAGCAGGGCCGCACGTCGCAAACGTCGCCGCCGACGCGGCCAAGCCTGCCGCCAACGCGCTGGGTGACCTGCTCAACGTGCTGCGACACGGAGCACGCTGACATGGAGTGGCTCGACGCGATCCGCCAGCGCATGGCCGACCCGGCGCTTCGTCAGGTGCTCGCCCCGCAGGGCGACATCGACCTGTCCGAGAAGGGCTCGATCTGGGCGACCTATCGTGGCCCCGGCAGCACGCAGGTGCTCGATGCGCTCAAGGCCAAGGGTGTCATCACCGCCGAGCAGCGCGCAGCCGGCGCAGCGCTGAACGCGGGACGGGCGCCGGGCGCTACGGTGCCTGCGGAGGCGGGCGCGTCACGCCTCGGCGCGTCACTGTCATTCCCGTCGACCGGCGTGCCGGCGAGCACGGTTGCCTCCGAGGGCTATCAGGGTGGAGCGATGGTGCAGGAGCTGATGCGCACCGGTCGCCTGACGAGCAACCCGTACGCGCCGGGCGCGGCCGCAGCGCCAGCTCTGGTGGATGCCCCCTCGCACCTGCTCGCCCAGCCTGACATCGCCCCGCAGGGAGTTGCGGGCGCCGTCGATGGCGCGGTCGATGACGTCGCCGCTCGCGCAGCGGGCCTCGAGGCCGATGTCGCAGCGAGCCTGCAGCGACTCGGCGCGCTCACCCCCGAGCTGCGCATGGGCGTCGTGGCCACGGCCGTCGACACGCGTGCCGCGAACTTCGGGTCCGATGACGTGCTCACGCTGCTGTCGAAGTCGCTCGCGGATGCACCGCTCGAGGAGTCGGCGCCGTCGCTGCGCGCAGCGCTCGACACCATCGTGCCGCTCGCACCCGAGCACGTGCCGACACCGACGCATGTGTCGGCTGCGCCGATCGCCGACGACGTGGCGAGCGCCGCCGCCGACCTCGCGGCCAAGGTTGCTCCGCGCATCGGCGATGATTCTGCTCGCGCAGCGGCGACCCTGACGTTCCAGGCGGCACCGCGCCTGATGGGCATGGAAGCCGCCATCCGCGCCGCCGTGCGCGGGTTCTAGACGGTCAGACGACCGACGCTGCGATGCGCACGGTGCCGGAGTAGGAGCCCGTGGCGGGCTGCTGTCCGGCGACGGAGGCGACTGCGAAGGTCGCCGTGAAGGGATCGTTGGACTGGGCCGTGCCGCGCGCGGCGACGACGATGCCGCCCTGGGGGATGCCGAGGAAGAGCTCGCCCTGCTGCCCGCCCGCGGTCACCCATGGAGAGCCGATGAAGTCGACGGCAGCCTCGTTGTCGGCGCCCGGATCACCGAGGGCGACACCGAAGTGGGTGGAATCATCGACCGCGCCTGCCGGCACGGAGGGCGACGACTGCATGTCGGCGATGCTCGCGGCGGAGCTGCGCAGCAGCGGTGCCGGGCCGGGGTTCGACATGCGCACGGTGTAGCCCGTGGGATGCGTCGTCGTGACCAGCCATCGCAGCGACCCGGCCTGCACGTCGGTGCCCGCGAGCGAGCCGAGGCGCAGCGTCTTGGGGTTGGCGGCGGAGAACGTGACGTCGGCGCAGTCGTCCGTATCGAGCGGTGCGAAGGTGTTGGTGCAGATCGGCGGCTCGGCGCCTTCGGCGGCAGGGTCCGTCAACGTGAGGGTCGACGTGATGTTGGCGGAAGGCAGCGGAGTCGCCGACGTGGCGCCGAATCCGGTCGACGCGAGCGCCACCGGCAGCAGCGCCAGCAGGGCGACGAGCACCACGAATCCGTGGCGTCGCAGGTTGGTCGGGGAGTTGCGGGCGCGCAGCATCCCTGCAGGTATCGGCAACGTGGCGAAGAGACTGAAGCGCGACCCCGGCTCGACACGAGAATCGATCGGCCTGTATGATCACTGGTCGCTGCCCACGTCCGGGAGTCGCATTCGTGCGTGCCCGCCCCGGAAGCAGCCGACAATCGACGTGAAGGCACTGATGAAGACCTACAGCCCCAAGCCCCGAGAAGTGACGCAGGAGTGGTTCGTCGTTGATGCGACCAACCAGACCCTCGGTCGCCTCGCCACGGTCATCGCGAACACGATCACCGGCAAGCTCAAGCCGCAGTACGCGCCCCATGTGGACGTTGGCGACTACGTCATCGTGCTCAACTGCGCGAAGATCCGGGTCACCGGAAACAAGCTCGAGCAGAAGAAGTACTACCGACACTCGGGCTTCCCGGGTGGCCTCAAGGAGCGGACGCTGCAGGAGCAGCTCGATCGCCATCCGGAGGAAGTCATCCGCAAGGCTGTCAAGGGCATGGTCCCGCGCAACCGCATGGGTGCTTCGCAGCTCAAGAAGCTGAAGATCTTCCAGGGTGACGACCACCCGCACGACAACTTCAACCCACAGCCGCTGCCCGGCGTCGAGAAGAACTGAAGGACCTGAGCATGGCTGACGAGACCGTGAACGAGACCGAGGCGGAGGCAACTCCCGCCGTCGAGGAGACCCCCGTCCCCGCCGCAACGCCCGAGGCCACCACGGCCGACGACGCTGCCGAAGGTACGAGCGAGGGCACCAGCGAAGGCACGTCCGAGGGAACCTCCTCCGAGGACGGCACCACGCCGGCCGAGGCCGAGGCTGCGCTCGAGGCGCTCAAGGCGCGCGTCGCCAAGCCCGCCAAGGATGCCCGCTACCAGGCGACCGGCAAGCGCAAGCGCAGCGTCGCTCGCGTGATCCTCACCCCCGGTGATGGCACCTTCCTGATCAACGCCAACGGCCACGGCAAGGGCCGCACGCTCGAGGAGTACTTCGACCGCACCAGCGATCGTTCGCTCGTCCTCGAGCCGCTCGTCGCCGCTGGCGCCGTGGGTGCCTACAACGTGTTCGTCCGCGTGCACGGTGGTGGCAACACCGGCCAGACCGGCGCCGTCCGCCACGGCATCTCCAAGGCGCTCGCCGAGATCGATCCCGCCCTGCGCACGCAGCTCAAGGGCAAGGGCTTCCTGAAGGTCGACACGCGTCAGGTCGAGCGTAAGAAGGCCGGTCTCAAGAAGGCTCGTAAGAAGCCGCAGTTCAGCAAGCGCTAGTCGCTCGCGAACCTGCAACGCTCGAAGCCCTCGTCGGTCCTGCTGACGGGGGCTTCGTCGTTACGCTGGCCCGGTGTTTCACCCGACGAGGCGCGGAAACCTCGATCCCATGGGTGGGAAACTCCTCATCGTCGCGGTGCTCGCCGCCGCGTTGGCACTGCTCGCCCTGCCACTCCAGGTCGGGGCGGCACCGTCCGCGGCCTACATGCGCGCCGAGGGGACGAATCCGACGATCACGCAGAAGATCCTCGCCTACGACCGCATGGTGACGGAGTCACGGCGCGTGCCGGATGTGCTCGTGCTCGGCTCCTCGCGCAGCGTGATGATCGACCCGGTCCACATCCGCCGCGTATCGGGAATGACCTCGTTCAACGCCGGCATCTCCAATGGCGCGGCGCGCGAGCTGCTGGCGCTGACGCACTACGCCGACCTCCGCTCGCCCGGGGCGCTGCCACACCTGGTCATCTTCCTCGACCTCGAGGCGTTCGACGGGCGAACGCCCACGGTGCGCGTGCTCGACTACCAGCAGCGGATCGACGCCGTGAAGTCGGCCTGCGGCGAGCCGACGGAGTGTCGGACACCGTGGCTGGCAGCTGCGCGTGCGATCGCCCGCGATGCGGTCGCACGGCAGGCAGGTGGGCGCCCCTACACCGAGACCCAGCGTCCAGATGGTCGCCAGATCAACGGCAACCTGCAGAAATGGGAGGCCCAGGGCATCGACCTGGATCCGATCCGTGCCCGACGCATCCAACAGCGCATCGACTCCTACGACACCTCGTTCGATCGTCTCTATCCCGAGCCGCAGCGTGCCTTCGAGCAGCTGCTGGAGCTCGCCAATGCGCGCGACGTCCAGCCGGTGCTGGTCGTCACCGCGATGCATCCCGACTGCATTCGACGGTGCGGGGTCGCCGGCTGGACCGCCCGGCGCGCTGAGGTGCGCGCCTACCTCGAGGAGCTCGAGCAGGAGTTCGACCTTCGCTGGTACGACTTCTCGCTGCCGGTGACGTGGGGCGGGTCGGGCGCGCAGTTCCTGGATGAGATCCACCTGCGTGACACCGGCGCGAACCTCGTCGTCGACCGGATCGAGGCGCTCGGTGGATTCGAACGCCCCGATGCGGCGATCCGTGAGCTGTGGCTCGCGATGGTGGAGTTCGCGTGCCAGGAGCTGGCCGTGTCTTGTGCAGCGCAACGAACGTAGGAGGTGGAGTCATGTCCAAGTGGAAAATCACAGGCGTGCTGGCGGCAGCATGCAGCTTGGTAGTGGGCGCGCCCACACAGGCCGCTGCCGGACCGTCAGCGGCGTACATCCGAGCGGAGGGCACCAACCCGACGATCGCGCAGAAGGTGCTCGGCTACGACCGGTGGGTGCGCAGCGCGGGGCGCCCGCCGGGCGTGCTCGTGCTCGGCTCGTCGCGCAGCGTGATGATCGATCCGCAGCGGATCCGCGCGGTCTCCGACGTCACCGCCTACAACGCAGGGGTCTCCAATGGCGCGGCGCGCGAGCTGCTGACGCTCGCCTCGTACGCCGACATCCGCTCGCCGGGACAGCTGCCGCACCTCGTCATCCTGCTCGACCTCGAGGCCTTCGCACGGCGGGCGACGACGACGCGGCAACTCGACTACCAGCGTCGGATCCTCGCGGCCCGTGCGGCCTGCGCGAATCCGACGTCGTGTCGGCTCCCGTGGCTGCGCACGGCCCGGGCGATCGGCAGTGATGCCGTGGCGCGCCAGCGCGGTGGGCGGCCGTACACGCAGACGCAGCGCACCGATGGGCGCCAGATCAATGGGCAGCTCCAGCAGTGGGAGGCACAGGGGGTGGACCTGGGTGCCGTCCGCGCCAGGCGAATCCAGCAGCGCATCACGGGCTTCCGGCCGGGCGGCTACTTCACGCAGCTCTACGCGGTGCAGCAGGTCTCGTTCGAACGGCTGCTCGCGCTCGCCAACGAGCGGGGGGTCGAGCCGGTCGTTGCGCTCACGTCGATGCATCCCGACTGCATCCGCCTCTGCGGCCCGGCGGGCTGGAACGCGCGCCGCGCAGAGGTTCGCGCGTGGCTGCAGGAGGTCGACGCGCGCCGCGAGTTCCGCCTGATCGACCTGTCGCTCCCCTCGATGTGGGGCGGATCCGGTCGCTTCTTCCTCGACGAGGTGCATCTGCGGGACACCGGCGCGGCCCGCGTGGTGGACCGGCTCAACCGGTTCGGTGCGTTCCGACCGCGCTGAGACGCGATAGTCTGGCGTTCCCGCGCACCCGCAGGCACCCGCACGACGAGAGGCAATTCCCGTGGCACGACAGCTCTTTGGCACCGACGGCATCCGTGGCGTCGCCAACCGCGAGATCACGGCCGAGCTCGCGCTCGCCATGGGTCGCGCGGCCACGCTGTGGGTCAGCCCGCGCTCACGCAACGTGCGCCACCCGCGTGTCGTGATCGGCCGTGACGGTCGACGCTCCGGATCGATGCTCGAAGCGGCGCTCGCCGCAGGTGTGTCGAGCGTCGGCGGCGAGCCGGTCTTCCTCGGCATCATCCCGACACCGGCCGTGGCCCTGATGGTGGAGCTCGAGCGTGCGGACCTCGGCGTCGTCATCAGCGCGTCGCACAACCCGTACCAGGACAACGGCATCAAGCTGTTCGGTCCCGACCAGCGCAAGCTCTCGGACGAGCAGGAAGAGGAGATCGAGGCGCTCCTGTTCGGCAACATCGAGACGCTCGTCGACGGCGACAACGTCGGCTGGTTCAGCCGCCGCGATGATGCCCGTGCGCTCTACGCCGGCGAGATCGTCGACCGCCTCTCAGACGTGCTGGACCCGAACATCAAGGACCTGCGCATCCTCGTCGACTGCGCCAACGGCGCGGCCTGGCCCGCAGCCGGTGTCGCCTTCCAGCGCGCCGGGATCTCGGCCGACTACATCGGCACCGCCGCCGACGGAACGAACATCAACCGAGGCTGCGGCTCGACCGACCTCGTGCTGCTCTCCAACACCGTCGTCAATGGTGGCTACGACATCGGCATCGCCTACGACGGCGACGCCGACCGCATGGTTGCCGTGGACGAGGCCGGACGCGAGGTCGATGGCGACCGCGTGATGGGCCTGCTGGCGCTCGACCTCAAGGCACGCGGCGCGCTCGACGGCGACCAGATCGTCGCCACGACGATGAGCAACCTCGGCCTGCATCGCTCACTCAACGCAGCGGGCATCACCGTCCACACCTGTGGCGTCGGTGACCGCTACGTCGTCGCCAAGATGCGCGAGACGAACTCGGTGCTCGGCGGCGAGCAGTCCGGCCACGTCGTCTACACCGGCGTGCAGTCGACCGGCGACGGCATCGCATCCTCGCTGCTCCTCCTCTCGGCCATCGCGCGGCTCGGCGAGCCCGTTTCGGTCGCTGCCCAGCGGATCGAGCGGCTGCCGCAGATGCTGCGCAACGTCGCCGTCCAGGACAAGAACGCGCTCGATACCAACACGACGATCGCCGATGCGGTCGCAGCCGTCGAGGCCGAGCTCGGGGATGGTGGCCGCGTCGTGCTGCGCAAGAGCGGCACCGAGCCGCTGGTGCGCGTCATGGTCGAGGCGCCCACCGAGGAGGAGTGCGACCGCCACGTGTCGTCGCTCGTCCAGGTCGTCGCCGCCGAGCTTCGGCTCGTGGAGCACGCCGCCACGCACTGACGGTGCAACCGTTGTCCCGAGTGTCGCGATAGTCAGGTGGACGAGCTACCAGGAACCACGGGACGGGGACACACATGCACGTCAGCAAATTGCCGCCACTTGCAGCCAAGGACATGGCGCTTCTGATCGCGGGTGGCGCCGCGACGGTGGGCGTCGCCGTCGGTGGCGGCATCGGGGGCGCCAAGCTCAATGAGGCGCTGCGTGCGAACGATACCTCGGGCCGCTCCGCGAGCGACGTCCGGAACAGTGCCTTCGCCGGGGCCGAGAGCATTGCCCTGGGAACCGCAGCGGTCAGCCTCGTGACGATGTTCCGCGGCGGCGAATACTTCGGCACGAAGGTCGGTCTTCCCGCGGCGATCGTCGGCCTTGCCGCGCTCGGTGCCGCCGTCGGCGCCTCCAACGACTACTTCACTGACCTGCGCGCCAACCCGTAGCAGGCCGCGACTCCGGTTCAAGTTGGCAGGCCCCGTGCCCGATAGCGCGCGTATGGCCATGCCTTCCCCGAGTTCCCAGCCCCTGCAGCCCGCCCCGTCCTTCGCGTCACCTCCGCCGCTCGAGCCGGTGACCGACGCGTATCAGCCAGCGGTGGCAGCGCCCGTCGCAGCAGCCCCTGCCGCAGCCGCCGCACCCGCACCCGCACCCGCGCACGAGCCCGAGACGCTCGCCGACGTGCCGGCAGCGCAGGCCGCCTTCGAAGCCGCAACCGCAGGGAGCCCCTACGCCCTTCCTGAGCCCGCAGCAGACCCGATGCCGGACCAGCACCTGCGCAGCCTCGCCATGCCCGGCGTCGACCACGAGCCCGGCCCGGCGCTCTCGCTCGCGCCCGAGCTGCCCGCACCGGTCACCGAGCCCGAAGGCGGTATCGACGTCAGCGGCACCGTGCGCTCGCCGAGCGTCGCGATCATCGCCGGCATGTTCGCCCTCGCCTGGCAGCTCATCACCTTCTATGGAGCAGCGATCCTGCCCGGTCGCCTGACCAGCGGCGGGGCGCTCGACCGCTTCGACCAGATCGTCGACCGACTGCCGCTCGCGGGTGGCAGCGGCGGGACCGTCGTCGGCATGCTCGCGGCGCTGTGCGCTGCAGGACTGCTCGCCGTCTCGTGGCGCAGCGGCGTGCGCGAGACCCTGCTCCAGGGCGCTGCGGCGTTCCTCGTGTTCCTGGCGCTCACCGCACCGCTCCTGTTGCCGAAGCTCTTCGGCGCCTGACGGGAATTCGCCGGCTGGGACGGCCGTCCGCGGCGCCTCGGATGGCCCGCTCCGGCAGCAACTTGATTCGCGGCAGGTTCGATTCCTGCATATGCAGGGAAAAAGCATGCCAAGACCGCTGGGGCTCAGCGCCGATCACGTCGTGATTCGTGTCCTGCACCACGGTCGGGGATGGCCGCCCATCCTGCAACGCGCCTGCCGCGGCACCGTGCGGCTCCAACGACCGATATCCTGTAGCCTGCCCGGATGGGAATCGCACGTGTGGCGTGTCTTTCCCCTCCCCCCGAGAAACAGTCCGCGGCCTGGTCGCAGCTGGAGGAACGTATGTGCGGAATCATCGGTTAT
>JAOPYV010000143.1 GCA_025964435.1 Thermoleophilia bacterium
CCCACCACTGGCAAAGGTCCAGCCGCGGTTGAGCTGGAAGTTCCAGACGTTCGCCACGATGAAGGCGATCGTGGCGTACAGGTGGTAGTAGCGGATGTTGAAGTCGGTCGACGGCAGGTCGATCCAGGCGCGATGGTAGTCGGGGCCCGCAGCGCCGACGAGGGTCAGCACGAGGAGGTTAACGAGCACACCTGACGCGCCGACCACGCCGAAGCGCAGCAGCAGCACCCAGTTGTGGCGCTGCTTGACGAACAGGTACTCGTTCAGTCGCTTCACGCGGTGGCTCCTCCGGCGACGGGAGTGTCGATTCCGAGATGGGTGGTCGCCAGGTGGGCGATGTCGGTGAGGCGCACGGTCGGCAGCCCTTCCGTCGTATCGCCCTCGAGCCCGATCGAGATGAGCGGTGCGGTCGAATCGGTGATGTGCAGCGAGCCGTGGCTGCCGCCCGTGTGCGCGCTGCCGCCGATATCGGTGAACTCCCAGCCCGGCACCGCGCTGAACATCACGTCGCCGGTGTTGACGCAGCTGAGCGACGAGGTGAGCCGCTCCAGCGCGTCGGGATAGCTGCTGTAGGTGAGCAGCCCCTCGGAGCGCTCCAGGCCGAGCAGCTCGAGGTCGCCCTCGACCTGCCAACGGTCGCGGATGTCGCCGGTGACGGCGCCGCGCAGCGTCGGCGTGCCGTGCTCCATGTCGCGGCGCAGGTGCACCTCGCCACCCTCGCCACCGAGCACGACGATGTGCTCGTTGCCGGCGTCGTCGTAGGCCTCACGGAAGGCGCTGAGGTCGAGCGCGGGGCACTCACGGCTGCGCTGGGCGATCCAGCGGTTGGTCGGCGAATCGTGGCCCGTGCCGCCGTGGTGCGCCTGCTTGGTGCGGTACGCCATCGCCACGCGGTTGGAGGCGATCACCGCGAGCTCGCGGTCGGACGACGAGTGCGTGCGGTTGCCGCGGTAGAGGTCGACGTCGTCGAAGACGTCCTCCAGCGTGGCGTGGCGATCGACGCGCGTCTGGCCATGGTCGGCGCAGAGCATCACCGCGAACTTCTGCAGGAACGAATCGATGCCGCCGAGCGAGCCCATGGCACGACCAAGCGCGCGGTCGGCGACGCGGATCGCCTTCTGCGTCGAATCGGGGCCGAGGCTGTGCGACTTGGAGTCGTGCTCACCGAGGTAGAGCAGCACGAACTCGACGCCCGTGTTGCGCATCAGCCAGCGCGCGATGTGTCCGCCGCCGAAGTCCTTCGGGCGCTTGAAGCCGACCTGCGGCAGGAGCGGTCCGACACTGCCGTAGAGCTCGCCGAGGTAGAGGTGGTCGGGGCCGTAGACGGCGTTGACGCCGATCCGCTTCGTCGCTGCGCGCACCGGGCCGTAGTCGTGCTTGACCTTGTGGCGCGTGCGCCCGCGCGAGATCAGGTAGTTGATCGATGCGGCGCGCATGCCGGCATCCTGCACGCGCTCGAAGAGCGTCGGCGGGTTCTCGGCCAGGTGCAGGTGGTTGAGGTCGAGCATCACGTTCTGGACGCTGCGCCACGTGCCTTCCACGGCAGCCGCAGCGAAGGAGGAGCCGTACTCGATGAAGCGGCCCTGGCCGCGGTTGTACCAACCGAGCGACGGGATGCGGTGCTGGTCGGGGCCCGCGCCGGTGATGATCGAGGCGAGGCAGACCGGCGTCAGCGACGGGAACGGGCTGATCGCGTCGTCGAAGCGCGCGCCGGCTTCCATGAGCGCGTGGATGTTCGGGGCGTGACCCTCGGCGATCGCGCGGCGCAGCGGGTCGCTGCCGAGCCCGTCGATGACTACGAGGAGGAGGCGCCGGTGCTTCGCGGACGGGTCGGGCATGTGGCCATCATCGCGCATCAGGACAGGATGCGAAGTCCGGCGTACTTCTGCTGGGCGCGTCGGCGCAGCCGGATCGCGAGCCAGATCGCCAGCAGCAGCGGCACGATGCCGACGAACGGGATGTAGAAGCTCGCCACGTTGAGCAGGTAGGCGATCACGACGACGACGATGCCGACGACGAGCGCGCTGCCACCGGCGCGCAGAGCACCGCTCAGGAAGCGCCATGCGGCGTCGCCGCCGATCGCCGCGACGAGCAGCCCGAGGCCGAGGCCGATGATCGCCTCGGCGTCCTCGAGCCGGAACGGCACCTCATTCCATTCGGCCCAGGCGAAGCCGACCGCCGCGCCGCCCCAGAGCACGGCAAGGAAGGTGAGCGCGCGCGCCATCCGGCGGCGTCGCTCGACCTCGGCGACGAGCTGCTTGGTCTCCTTCGAATCCTTGGCGAGGCCGGCGACGCCTGCCTCCTCGCGCGTGGCGCGCATCTCGAGGATCGTCCGAGCGGCCACGGCAACGAGCAGGAAGCCGAAGATGACGAGCGCCGCTGGGGTCGAGCCGCCGAAGTCGGGCTTCTCCTGCAGCACGGCAATGCCGCTGATCACGAACAGGATGGTGCCGAGCGTGCCTTGGGCGATCAGCGCGCCGCTCGTCACGGCAAGCCCGATCATGCCGAGCACGGCGACGATCGATTCGAGGTCGCCCATGCCGACGCCCGGGAGGTTTTCAGGTGCGAAGAGATCCATGCGCGGGAACCTACCCGAGCGCCTCGACTGTCACGCGCCGACGCGGTCGCGGGAGCGCTTCTTCGGCAGGTGCTCCTCGATCCACGTCACGATCGCACCGGCGACATCGACACCGCTGGCGGCTTCGATCCCCTCGAGCCCGGGCGACGCATTGACCTCGATCACGAGCGGTCCGCGCTCGGAGCGCAGCATGTCGACGCCCGCCACCTGCAGGCCGACGGCCTTCGCCGCGCGCATCGCGAGCCGACGCTCGCGCTGGGTCAGCGTGACCTTCTCGGCCGAGCCACCCTGGTGCACGTTGGCGCGGAACTCGCCCGGCGCGCCGACGCGGCGCATCGCAGCGACGACGCGGCCGCCGATCACGATCACGCGCAGGTCCTCGCCCTTCGCCTCGCGGATGAACTCCTGCACGATCACGTCGGCCTTGAGCCCTTCGAACGCCTGCAGCACGCTGATCGCGGCCTTCTTCGTCTCGGCGAGCACGACGCCGACACCCTGCGTGCCCTCGAGCAGCTTGATCACGACGGGCGGCCCACCGAGCCGGCCGAGCAGGTCGTCGAGGTCGCTCGGGCGGCGCGCGAAGAGCGTGTGTGGGATGGCGATCCGCTCACGGGCGAACAGCTGCAGCGAGCGCAGCTTGTCGCGCGCACGCACGAGGGCGATCGACGGCGTCGTGGTGAAGACGCCCTGGGTCTCGAACTGGCGCACGATCGCGGAGCCATACTCGGTCACCGAGGTGCCGATGCGCGGAATCACCGCGTCGATGTTGTCCAGCGCCTCGCCCTCGTAGAAGACGGTCGGGCCCGAGTTGGAGACCTCGACGTAGCAGCGCGTGTGGTCCACGACGCGCACCGAGTGGCCGCGCGCGACGGCGGCCTCCACGATGCGGCGGGTCGAGTACAGGCGCGTGCCGCGCGAGAGCACCAACAGCTGCAAGGGGCGCGGCGTGGCGGGCGAGTTGGGCGCGGTCGTCACGACGTTGCTGTCGGTCGAGCGGCGGCCCGCATCAGCGGAATCGGCGGCGGGCGGTACGGCGGGGGCGGGGGTATCAGAAGTCACTGGGGAATCATGCCTGACCGCCGCGCCGCGTGCCGGTCAGTAGTGCGGCGGACGTTCGCCCTCGGCCTCACGCCGTGCCTGCTCCATCGCGTAGCGGTCAGCGACGTCGGTCGGATCGGCCCACGAGCCGAGCGACTCGGGCTTCACGGCCGGCCTGGGCGTGGCCACGGGCTTCGCGGTGGGGGGTGCAACGGGCTTGGGGTGATCCTCCATGGGGAGAGCGTATCGCTCGGGACCGCATGGATGCGACGGTCAACGAAGGCAGGCAGCTACGACGGCAGGTGCCGCACCTCACAGGGTGGCGCTCACCGACCTGGCGGTCGGCAGTGCGTCGCAATCCAGGCCCCGCTGCAACGCGAGGAGGTCCGCCTCGACCTTGATCCGATCCTCACGGGCATATGCCCACGATATTTCGCAAAGCTGTCCATCAGCCACCGAGACGAACGAGGTGCCATGCAGCAGTGGCACGTCACCATTCGAATAGTCGGCGTTGTCTATGTCGAAGTCGGTTCGAATCCAGCGGCGCGGTCCCATGGAGACGGCCGTGCTCGTGAGCGAGGACTTGACGAACCCGAACACCTTCGCCGATTCGGCCGCTCGCATCTGGGCCGCGTCGGCAAGCGATGCCCCAGCTGCGGCGTACTTGTAGATCAGGACGCTCGGGGGATAGCCGAGACTTGCGGAGGGGTCCGTCGCCCGGCAGCAGCCCTCCTTGCGGAGGAACATCGCGACGAGCTCTGGTGGAAGCTCGCGACGCATGTCGTCCAACTGGGCCGCCAGCGCATCTGACTGGAACTCGAAGCCCTCCGGAACCTCGGAAAAGGCAGCCCGGATGAGCCGGTCGCGGGCAGCGTCCTGGGCCGACACCTGCTGCTTCTCGACCTTCGGCGCTGTGCGCTTTCCACGAGGAGTTGATGCGTCACTGGCATGGTCAGTGCCGCCGCAACCGATCGGGAGCATCGTCACGACGAACGCCAGCAATACCGGCACGAGCATCCGCAGCGATGGCGTCACTCTTCCTCGTCGAGCGCCAGCTTCTTCCGGCCACGCGCGACGTCGACGAGGAAGTTGCCGCGCAGCAAGCGGCGGCCGAGCAGGACGGGGTAGTTCATCGCCTCGCGGTCGGCGAGGGTGAAGGCGGTGCGGATCGTGCGGCCGGCGATCACGAGGTCGGTCTCGACGACGTGGCGCTCCTGCTCCTCACCGTTGGAGGAGCGCACGATCTTGGTGCCGACGCGGCGCGCGCGGAAGCGGCGGCCGTTGTAGTCGGGGTGCTCGGGGTCCAGGAGCGTGAACGTGATGTGGCGTGAGCCGTCCTCGTTCTCCTCCTCCACGCGCACGTCGGCGCAGTGGATCGAGCTGGTGCGCGCGCCGGTGTCGACCTTGGCCTCGAGACCGAGCAGCCCGAAGCGTGGGAAGTCCACACGCTCGATGCGCCCGATGATGCGCTTGTCGCCGGCGGCAGTCACCGGGGGATGGTACCGCGCCGGGCGGCCGCCGGGAGGTCACCCTCCGCAGCGGCCGCAGGCGGTCGAACGATCAGTTGCGATTCGGGTCGAAGGCAGCGCCGTCGATTCCACCCCGCATGTAGCGGGGGGTTGCGGCTGCTGCGCCGGGGTCGCCGCCCTCCCCTTCCCAGCGGGACACGGCTTCGGGCGACACCGTCGAGGCCTCCAGGGCGGCGGCATCCTGCTCGGCTGCGCGACGCTGCATCCAGGCGCGTGCGGCGACCGAGACGGCCACTGCACCACCGATGCCGGCGAAGACCGCGAGTACGGGGTGCGCCCGCATCGCGATCGGCGCGACCACCATGGCACGACGCGCGTGCTTCTGGGTGCTCCGCTTGGAGAGCGCACTGGTGATGAAGGGCAGCGCGGCGCCAGCTCCGGCGACGACAGCTTCGGCGAGCTTGGAGTCACGCGCCTGCTGCGCCGACTGCACGGCGCTGTTGCGCGCCTTGCGCGATGAGGTGACGGCGACGACCTGTGCCCGGCGCGCGTGCTGCTTGAGCTCCTTGGAATCAGGAGCGCGCTCGGCCACTTCGAGCACCTTGTCGCGCAGGCGGCGGATCGACTGGCTGTCGAGCTGCTCGAGCTGCTTGCCCAGCTTGCGGTCGAGGATGATGAGGGGGGCGTTCTTTGAGGAGTTCTTCGTGATGCGATTCATGCTGCAAGTGTGACCAATGCACGCTGCACGAAACCGCAGCCCACTGCGATTGACGGAGGCTTGGAGGGGGTTCGCACAGTTCCGGCACGCCGAGCGGCGGGTAGGGTCGAGCAACGATGCGCCGCTCCACGTTGGACCCATATGAGGATCGCTACGCCCGCCGCGTGTTCGGCATGCGCTCGAGCGTGATGCGCGACCTGATGGCGATCACCCAGCGACCGGAAGTGATCTCGCTCGCCGGCGGGCTGCCCAACACCGGCGCCTTCGACCGCGAGGTGCTCGCGTCGCTGCTCGAGGAGATCTCGCGCACCGACGGCGCCCGCGCGCTGCAGTACGGCCCGACCGAGGGCATTCGCGGTGTGATCGACGTGATCGTCGACGTGATGCGCACCGAGGGGATGGACCCCGACCCGGCGAACATCATCGTCACGACCGGCGGCCAGCAGGTGCTCGACCTGTTCGCGCGCACCTTCCTCGATCCGGGCGACGTGGTGATCGCCGAAGGCCCGACCTATCCGGGCGTCGTGCCCTGCTTCGACGCCGTGCAGGCCGACGTGCGCCACGTGCCGCTCGACGAGGACGGGCTCAACCCCGACCTGGTCGAGGAGCTGATCGATGACCTCGCGCGCGAGGGGCTGCGACCCAAGTACCTCTACACGATTCCGACCTTCCAGAACCCGGGCGGCTGCACGACGACGCTCGAGCGGCGGATCCGCCTGGTGGAGCTCGCGCACGAGCGCGACCTGATCATCCTCGAGGACAATCCCTACTCGCTGCTGCGCTACGAGGGCGAGCCGGTGCCGACGCTGCGCTCGCTCGACCAGCACGAGCGGGTCGCCTACCTCGGCACCTTCTCCAAGATCTTTTCGCCGGGGGTGCGCGTCGGCTGGATCGAGGCACCGCGCCCGATCCTCGCGCGCATCAACCTGATGAAGCAGGCGGCCGACCTCTGCTCGAGCACGTTCATGCAGCTGCTCGTGACGAGCTTCTTCACCGCCGAGGATGGCGCGATGTGGAAGCGCTGGGTCAGTGACCTGAACGTGATCTACCGCGAGCGGCGCGACGCGATGGTCGAGGCGATCGACGAGTTCTTCCCGAGCGAGGTCGAGTACACGGTGCCGCAGGGCGGACTCTTCCTGTGGGCGACGCTCCCTGCGGCGATCGACACGACCGACCTGCTCGCGCGTGCCCTCGAGAAGAACGTGGCGTTCGTGCCGGGCGCGGGCGCCTACCTCGACGGCAATGGCGGCAGCTCGATGCGCCTCAATTACTCTGCGATGGAGTCGGATCGGATCCGTGAGGGGATCCGGCGCATCGGTGAAACGGCGAACGAGGCACTCGACCTCGCACGCACGCTCGGCCTGGATGGTGAACGGTAATGCGCGTTGCAGTGCTCTGCGGTGGGCGATCCCACGAACGCACGGTCAGCCTGCGCAGCGGCGCGCGCGTCGAGCAGGCCTTGCTGCACCTCGGCCACGAGCCGGTGCTGGTCGACACCGAGGAGAACGTCGAGCAGCTGCTGCGTGACGGCGGCTTCGACGTCGCCTTCATCGCGCTGCACGGGCGCGGCGAGGAGGACGGCGGGATCCAGGCGCTGCTCGGCGCGCTCGGCATTCCCTACACCGGCTCGCGCAGCACGCCGTGTGCGGCGGCGTATGACAAGGCCCGCGCGAAGCGACTGCTGGTCGCGGCGAACGTGCCGACCCCGCGCTTCGTCACCTTCTCCGAAGGGTCGATCGAGGAGCAGGGCGCGATGGGTGCGCTGGCCGAGGCGCGCGAGACGATCGGCTACCCGCTCGTGGTCAAGCCCGCGCGCAGCGGGTCGTCGCTCGGCACGCGCTTCGTCGAGGACGAGGAAGCGATGCCGCGCGCGCTGCTCGGCGCGATGAGCTACGACGTGCACGTCGTCGTGGAGACGCATGTCAGTGGCCGCGAGCTGGCGGTCACGCTGCTCGGCGGCGGCGACAGCGAGGTGCGCGTCCTGCCGGCCGTGGAGATCGTGCCGCGCAACGCCGACTGGTTCGACTACGAGAGCCGCTACGCACACGGCGAGACGGAGTTCACCTGTCCGCCCGAGGGCTTCCCCCCGGCCGTGCTCGATCGCGTCGCCGAGGTCGCGCTCGCGGCGTACGAGACGCTGGACTGCTCCGGCTTCGGTCGCGTCGACATGATCATCGACGACGCCGGCGACCCCTGGGTGCTCGAGGTGGCAACGGCGCCAGGGCTGACCGAGACCAGCCTCGTGCCACTCGCCTGCGAAGCCGCCGGCATCGCCCTGCCCCGCCTCGTCGAGCTCCTGCTCGCCGACGCGCTCGCGCAGTCCGTCGCCGACTGACACTGGGCGCCTGCCCGCCACGCCACATTGACTGACACGCGCATCGTCGCCGCCCCGTGGGGGACGTGTCGAACCTCATGTCTCGTATTGGATGCTCATGTGCGACACGTCCTCCGCGAGCGCACCGGCGGACTGACGTCGCGCCCGGATGCCTGAACGGGAGGGGGCTCGCGCCGGTCCTCCCGCGCTACTCGCTTGCGGATCGCTGACGGTTTGTGGTCGCGAGGCCGCCAATTGGCCGTTCAGTTGGAGTTTGCAACTGGGTCGGTGCGGGAAAGCTACCGATAGATCAGGAAGTCGAGTTGCCCGCTCGAAGTTCCTGCAGGTACACCTGTATTTGCCCCGGAGAGAAGGTCCATCATGGCTCACGTCGTCGCGTTCTTCCACAGCACCACCTGCGGTCATTCACGCCGCATGGACAGCATCGTGGACCACTTCCTCCGCACCCACCGCGAGACCGTCAAGGTCGCCAAGGTCGAGGTGGCCGAGCGCGCCGACCTCGCCACGCGCTTCAACATCACGTCAGCGCCCACCCTCATCCTCCTGGAGGACATGGTGGAAGTCGCACGACTGGAAGGCCGCGCCACGCTGCCTGACATCAAGGATGCCTTCGAGCCGTTCCTCGGTCTCGAAGCTGCTGCCGAACAGCCGATCGAGCTGGCTGGCGCCTGCTGAGGGACCCAGCACGCGTGGCGGCGACCGCACCCGCCCACCACGCGCGCACCCGAAGCAACGCCAGCGAACGATGGTTCCAGCCAACACCTGAGACGCCCGTCTCGTCCCGTCACGCACCCCGGAACCATCTGCACGATCGACACGTTCGACACTCGACGCGCATCGGCGCGGTCCGGCTGCTACTGCCTTCGTAGCTGGACCGCGTCGGTCGCTTCTATCGAATTCGGATGACTAGAGACCCGGCTCGTCCGGGATGCGGATCGCCTCGATGGCGGTCGCGCGACCGGTGGCGGCGTCGAGGTCGACGACCACGCCCTCCAGCTGCACGCCCTCGGTGGCCGGCACGAAGCGGTCACCGATGCCGCGCATGAAGCGCTTGATGATGATGTCGGAGCGCACCCCGATCACCGAACCGAGGTGCGGACCGCTCATGCCCAGGTCGGTCACGTAGGCAGTGCCGCCCGGCAGGATCCGCGCGTCGGAGGTCTGCACGTGGGTGTGCGTACCAACCACGGCCGTCGCGCGCCCGTCGAGGTGGATGCCCATCGCGACCTTCTCGCTGGTCGCTTCGGCATGCATGTCGACGAGCAGGCTCGGCGTGCGGCGCAGCGCCTGCTCGACGAGCTCGTCGACGATGTCGAACGCTGACTGGCCCACGTCGAGGTAGAGCGAACCCATCAGGTTCAGGACGGCGACTTCGACCTTCGCACCAGAGGCGGCGTCGATCGCGTCGACGAAGACCATGCCGCGACCCGGCGCGAGGCGCTGCAGGTTGGCGGGGCGCACGATCGGCACGGTCTCATCGTTGAGGACCGGGAAGACTTCCTTCTGCCGCAGCGCGTGGTTGCCGAGCGTGATCGCATCGGTGCCGTGCTTGAGCAGGCTGCGGACCTGCTTGTCATAGATACCCAGGCCGCGGGCGGCGTTCTCGCCGTTGACCACCACGAAGTCGAGCGCGAGGCGCTCACGCAGGCGCGGCACGAGCCGCTCCACGCACTTCTGGCCGTTCTCTCCAAAGACATCGCCGACGAGAAGGATTCGCATGCGCCAAGCCTACGCGCTCTGCCGACCGTGGCCACCCACTCTTCCGGATCGGGCCACCCGATCCTCCCACCATTGAACGATATGCGGCCGCTTGATTGGCTCATTCGGTACGGCCCCCCACGTACCCCGAAACATCCTCCCACCCCGAAGAATCGAGCCACCATGCAGATCGCTTCCATCATTGCCCCGACCACGGTCTTCGACGCAGCGAGCCAGAACTACGCTCGCGCGGTCGATTCGCTCGAGGGCGCAATCAACCCGGCTCCGAACGTTCGCATCCACCTGCCCAGCATCGTGTCGGATGCCCGCACGAGCGCCAACGCCGCGATCCAGCTCCTGACCGATCATGCGACCGGTTCCGACCAGTCGAAGTCCGCCAACATCGCGGCCTCCATCGCGTCAGCTCGCGAGGGCGTGGATGCGCTCGCGTCGATCAAGTTCGCGATTGCCGGCGCGATGCAGGCCCCCGGGAGCTCCGTCGGCGAGCTCCTGCAGTTGGCACAGGGCCACTTCAAGCAGGCAGACCAGGCACTCTGGACCGCCTAGTACCGCTCAGGCGCTGCGCACGAGACGCGTGCACCACCAGGTGTGGAGCACGGCGGCGACCAGCGCGGCGACGAGGAAGACGGTGACGTCACTTGGGTGGCGATCTCCGATGCGCATCAGTGCGGCGATCGTGGCAGCAATGGCTGCGACGGTCGCCGCGCCAATTGCGCCGCGCACCAGCAGGGGACGCAGCGGCGCGACCGGTGCGACGGCGTCGGCGGCGAGCGAGCGCTCGAGCAACAGGTGGTGGCGCAGCACGTAGTAGCCATACGCCGCAGTCGTGCCGATCGCCGCGCCGTAGGCGCCGAGCCACGGCACGAGCGCGAGGTCGAGCACGAGGTTGATCGTGAGCGTGATCGCCGCGATGCGCAGCCGCGCCGTGGCAAGGCCGGTCTGGTTCATCGTCACCGAGGGCAGCGCTGCGATGCTCGCGAAGAGCAGGTAGCCGAGCATCGCCAGGAGGATCCCGGCGTCGTTGCGGTACTGGGCATCGATCGCGCCGAAGGCCTCGCTGGCGAGCACGCCGACGACGAGCACGGCGCCGAGGTGCAGCACGATCAGGAAGGCGAGCCACTGACGATAGGTGGCGAGCGCAGCAGCACCCGCGCCCGCGATGCGCGGCGCGACGATGCTCGTGATCGTCAGCGCCGGCGCAGTGATGAGCGCCTGCAGCTTGAGCACGACGGCGTACGGGGCGACGGCTGCGGCGCCGTGGAAGGCGGCGATGATGAATTGGTCGACCTGCCCGATGAAGAGCATCAGCAGCGAGACGACGAAGATGCGGCGTCCGTAGGTGGCGACGTCGCTGAGCGTCACCGGCGGGATGGCCGCGTCAGCGCGCTCGACTGTCTCCCGCGCGCGCCCGAGCACGCCCCCGCGCACGAGGAGGATGAAGAGCCAGGCGAGGATGCCCGCGCCGCCTGCCGCGATCGCACCGGCAAGCAGCATGTCGGCCGCGTCGCCGCCACGGGCGCGCACGCCGAGCACGAGGATCAGCTCCGCCGCGGGCTGCAGCACGGTCAACAGGACGAGCAGGCGGATCCGCTGCAGCGCCGGGAGCGTGCCGTACTGGAAGGCGACGAAGCTATTGGCGAGCAGCAGCACGGCCGCGGCGGGCAGCAGGTCGGTCCACGCCTCGCCCTCGAACTGCGGCAGCGCCATCGCGACGAGCAGCAGCAGCGCGCCGACGCCGGAGAGCAGGATGCGCAGCGTCGCGACGATCGCCACGAGCCGCGTGGTGGCCCGACCCTGAGCGATGAAGCGGGAGATCGACGATGTCAGTCCGAGGTCAAGCGCGCCGACCAGCACGACGTTGATGCCGATGACGATCGCATAGGCGCCGTACTCGGACTTGGTCAGCGCGCCGATGATGACGATCGCCGTGATGCTCGAGGCGACCATCGCGACGAGCCGTGCACCGACGCTCATCACGGCATCCAGCGCCAGGCGCGAGCTCACGCGCCCGCCGCCGCGTCGGGTCTCGGCATGTCACGCGCGGCGAGCCGGAAGATCGTGGACTCGTGGTCGATCGTGCGCAGCGGATTCACGTAGACGTCGTCGCCCCCCGTGCCGCGCGCCAGACGCACACCCGGTGAGGGGCCACGCTTGGGCGGCACGCCGGTCACCGGGAAGCTCAGCCATGGCACGGCGCGCGCCTGCGCATCGGCGACCCAGACCTCCGCCACGCCCTGCGCCAGGCCGAGCAGCGCGTGCTGGTCATCCTGGCGCCGCGCGTAGTAGGTCACGTCGGGCAGCTCGGACCCGGTCGTCACGGTCTGCGTGGCGCGGTCCCAGGCGAGGACGTGGTTCTGCTCGAAGTCGGCGTCCATCGCCCAGATCACCGAGGCGTCGAAGCTGGCGAAGGCGCAGGTGCGGTACAGCTGCGCGTCGCGGCCGACCCACTCGTAGCTGTCGCCGCCGTCGGTCGAGCGGCCGACGAAGCTGTGCTCGTCGCGGTCGCCGGTGCCGATCCAGACGCTGCCGTCGCGCGGATCGCCGTGCACCGCGTGGATGTGGCGCACCGTGCCGGCGTCGAACTCGTAGGCCAGCTGCCAGGTCGCGCCGTCATCGCGGCTGCGCCAGACGCCGGTCGGGCGGTTGCCGGATTCGGTCACGTACTCGGCGAAGTAGAAGGTGCCGTCGGCGGTGCGGTCGAGCCCGAAGGCCATCAGCCCGCGGCCACGACCCCGCCCGAAGTAGCGCAGCTCGAAGCCGCGCTCGCGCGTGCCTGCGCGCAGGTCGAGCCGATGTACGTGCCCGCCGGCGAAGACGACGAGCCGGTCGTCATCGAGCGGCCACAGCTCGACCAGCTCCTGGTAGCCGAAGGTGCGGCGCAGCGAGCGCAGGTAGCCACCCCACGCCTCCCCCCATGCAGGTCGCACGCGTGCGACCCGCTCGAAGGGGCCGCCATCGGAGCTGCGATAGATCGAGTAGGCGCGGGTCGCCCAGACCGTGGTGCCTTCAGCGTGTTGGAGCACCAGCCCGGGTGCCGAGGCGGCGCCGCTCCCCGCGAGCGTCGCGGCGCTCCAGCGAATGCGACGGGGCGTACGAATCTCGACCGCCCACACGAGGAGCGCGGCGGCGACGAGCACGCCGACGAGCAGCAGGGCAATCGATGGAGCATCCACGCAGGTCTACTACCCACGAAGCGCGGGTCAAAGACCTTGGCTGGTCTCCAGCTCGACGCGCAGCACGTACATGTCGATGCCCGAGCCCGTGTCATGCGTGTAGGTCGAGAGCGGCGCGTCGATCGAGCCAGCCATGTCGCGCACGTAGCCGAGGCGCGTGGCGCCCTCGCTGACGGTGTTGCCGACCGCCAGCTCCGACGCGGCGTCGAGGTTGCGCATCACGAGCACGGTCTGGCCATCGCCGAGCGGCTGCAGCTGGATGATCTGGCCGCGCACCTGGCCACCGATCTCGTGGTCGCTGATCGCCACGACGCGGCCGTCGATCGGGGCGTAGACCTCGGTCGTCGGGGCTGCGCCGATCGTCACCATCGACGGCGCTCCGTCGGCGAGGCGGAACCAGCGCAGGTCGCCTGCGGGGCGCGTGGAGAGGAAGCGTTCGGCGGCGCGTCGCGCCCAGGAGAGGTTGGCGCGGTGGCCGGTCGGCTCGAGCTCGATCACGCCGGGCTCGCGGCGCGGCGCGTAGCCGATGCCGGTGATCGACTCGCGGCGGATCGGCAGCTGCAGGCGCAGGCCCGGCTCGCCGGGCTCGACGACGGCCTCGGCCAGCAGCTGCGGCGAGGGACGACCAGCGGCCTGCACGGGTACGTTGGCGCCAGTGCCGCCACCCGGAAGGGCGACGGCGGGAATCCCGGTGCGCTGCGTCACGTCGGTCTGGACGACCTCGCGGCCGAGCAGGCCGATGCCCCAGACGAGCAGCACGATGACGACGACGGCGGCGACGCTGGAGACGGCGACGAGGCGCGCGACGCGATGGCGGCGACGCTCGTCGTCGAGCGACGGGCCCATCGACATCAGCGGCGAGCGCGCGGGGCGGTAGGCGGGCAGGCCCCGTCCTGCGCGGACGCGGTCGCTCATTCCTTCGGATCGGCCATGCCGGACATCACTCATCGTGGAGATGGTACGCCGCCGCGGCTCCCGATGGGGCACACCAGCGGCCACGGTCGCCGAACAGGGCCACGACGCGCGCCGTGACCGGCCATGCCGTAGGCTGGAGCCCGTGACCGATCCAGTGGACAGCGAGGCGCCCGCACCGACCGTTCGCCGGCTCCAGGTCCCCCCGTGGGTGCAGTTCGTCGGCTTGCCGATGGTCGTCGTCTTCGGCTACCTGTTCGCCCGCGCCGCGAGCCATGCGCTCGTCGTGTTCCTGATCGCCGGCCTCATCTCGCTGCTGCTCGCGCCCGTCGTACGCTCGCTCGTCGCTGCGGGCATCCCCCGGCTGGCGAGCGTGCTGCTCGTCTTCGGCATGTTCGCCACGCTCGTGACGGTCGTCACGATCGGCGTCGTCGACCTCGTCGCCGAGCAGGCCGTGGAGATCCGCAACTCGAGCTCCGAGATCGGCGATGCCGCGGTCGAGCGGATCGATGAGCTGCAGGAGTTCGTCGACGACCGCGGCTGGGACGTGTCGCTGCGCGAGCAGGGCGTGCGCTTCGTCGACCAGCTCGAGGAGCGCTCGACGGAGCTGAGTGGCGAGGCGCTGGAGTTCGGTCGCGAGTTCGTGACGATCGTCGCCGAGGCGGCCTTTAACGTCGTGCTCATCGTCGTCATCACGATCTACATGCTGCTCGACGCGCCACGCATCAGCCGCGCCGTCGCCTCGATCTTCCCGCGCTCGACGGGCGTGGACCAGCTCTTCGGGCGCATGGAGAAGTCGCTGCTGCGCTACACCGTCGGGCAGGCGCTCGCGTCGATCGTGATGGGCGTGAGCGCGATGGTCGGGCTCTGGATCATGGGCTGGACCGGGATCTGGGAGACCGGCGGCGAGTACGCCGTCCTGTTCGGCCTGTTCGTCGCCCTGACCGAATTCGCACCGTCGATCGGTCCGGCGATCAGCTCGATCCCACCGATCGTCGCTGCAATGTTCGATGGACCCGGACCGACGATCGCCGTCATCATCTTCTTCCTGCTGCTCCACCAGATCGAGGGACACATCGTCATCCCGAAGCTGATGGGTGCCGCGATCGCGGTGCACCCGCTGCTCGTGATCTTCGGCATCCTCGCGGGCGCGCAGCTGATGGGAATCGGCGGCATCCTGCTCGCGCTGCCGCTGCTCGCGGTCGGGCGCGTGGTCGTCGTCTTCATCCGCGAACGCGTGGCGCTCGGCAGCTGGGTCGACCCGATCCCGTCGCCAGTCATGGCGGGGGCGGCAGCCGCAGGCGCGGCACCCGACTCGGCGCTCGGCAGCGAAGCACGCGCAGAGCGTGCCGGCGACGCTCGACGCGAGGCGCTCGGCGCCCGCGTACGCGGCTGGATCTCGGCGCGGCGACGCGGCGGCACGCAGGGTCAGGACGAGGATTCATGACGGTTCCCGTCCCCGAGGACGTGCTGGTCGCACGCGGCATCGAGCATCGCTATGGCCGGCGCGCCGTGCTGCGCGACGTGGACATCACCCTGCGCGTGGGCGAGATGGTCGCGCTGCTCGGACCGAACGGCGCCGGCAAGACGACGCTGATGAAGGTGCTCGTCGGGCTGCTGCGCGCCGATGACGGCAAGGTCGAAGGCCCGGTCGGCCGAGCCGTGGGCTGGGTGCCGCAGGGCGGTGCCACCTACCAGCGACTGACGGTGCGCGAGAACCTCGAGCTCTTCGCGCGCCTGCTGCACCTGCCCGGCGACGCGACCACGCTGGCACGCGAGGCCGCCGAGCGCGCCGAGCTGAGCCCGTGGTTCGACTCGCTCGGCAGCGAGCTGTCCGGCGGCCTGCGCCAGCGCCTCAACGTCACGGTCGGGCTGCTCGGCGACCCGCGCCTGCTCGTGCTCGATGAGCCGACCACCGGCGTCGACCTGGTCCATCGCACGGCGCTCTATCGCCAGCTGCGCGAGCGCGCCGACGACGGCTGCAGCGTGCTCTACTCCACGCACGCGATCGAGGATGCCGCGGCCGCCGATCGCGTCACCGTGCTCGTCTCCGGCAGCACCGCCTTCGAGGGCCTGCTCGCCGACGTCGCCGACGTGCTCGGCGACTCACCCGCCGAGTACGACCAGCTGGACGCCGTCTCGCGCGGCCTGCTGCGCCTGTGGGCGACCGATCCGCACGACGACGAGGTGGCTCGCTGATGCGCACGCCACTGCTGCTCGCGCGCAAGGACATCCGCATGCTGCTGCGCACGCGCGGGCTGCTCGCGCTGCTCCTGCTCTATCCGCTGGCGATCGCCGCGCTCGTGGGCGGCGTGCTGCTCCAGCAGGGTCCGCCGAAGGTCGCCTTCGTGAACGAGGACCTCTCCGGTGACGTCGTGCACGTCGGCGACCGCGAGTTCAGCGTCTCGGAGTACGTGCGGCGCGCTGAACGAAGCGGCGTGAAGGTCGTCGACACCACCCGCGAGGAGGCGGAGCGGGCGCTCGAGGAAGGCCAGGTCGCCGGCGTGCTGATCGTGCCCCAAGGCACCGTCGCCCGGCTCGAGACGCAGCTGTCGGGCGCGAAGCTCCTCTTCCTGACCGGTGACAACCCGCTCGGCACCGTCGTCGCACAGCGCATGCGTGGCGTCATCTACAACATCAACCTCGGCATCAGCGACGCGCTGATCGACACGAATCGCGAGTACCTCGAGACGCTCGTCTCCGGTGGCGACGTCGTGATCAACGGCGAGGAGTTCGACCTCTACGGGCTGGATCCCATCGAGGAGGACCTCGAGGACGCGCTCGAGGAGCTGCGCGAGAGCGGCGCGGACGAGGACCTGCTGGAGCGGATCGAGGATGCGCTGGAGTTCGCCGGTACGGCAGGCACCGCGATCGGGCTCGCTGACAACGCGCTGGAGACGGCGGCGGCTCCGGTGCGCATCGACGTGCAGCGCACCAAGGGCAAGAGCCCACTGTTGACGGCCCAGGCGATGAGCTTCGCGTTGGCCGTGTCGATCGCCTTCGTCTGCGTCGTGCTGATCGGCGCGTCACTCGCCGCCGAGAAGGACGAGGCGGTGCTCGGCCGACTGCTGCGCGGCCTCGCCTCCGGCTGGCAGGTCGTGACCGGCAAGCTGCTGCTCGGCGCGGTGCTCGCCGTGCTCTTCAGCATGGGCCTGTTCGTGGTGTTCGCGATCCTCGCGCCACAGGCGTGGACCCGCCTGCCGTTGCTGCTGCTCGCGGTGATCCTCGTCGGGCTCGCCTGCTCGGCGATCGGTGCGCTGATCGCGGTGCTCGCACGCGACGCGCGGACGGCGACGCTCGTCGCGATCCTCTTCATCCTGCCGCTGGTGCCGCTGGCGCTGGTCGGTCTCGACGGCTGGGCGGGAATCGTCGAAGGGCTCTTCCCGATCACCCCGGCGCGCGACCTGTTCGGCGCCGTGCTCTTCGAGCAGGATCCGTGGACGACGATCCGCGAACGCGGCGCCCAGCTGCTGGCGACGACGGTCGTCTTCACCGCGCTGTCGGCGCGCCTGCTGCGCCGGCTCGCCTAGCTCGACGCCGGGTCAGGTCGCGAGGTCGACGCGCAGCACCTCGGTGCCTGCGGCCGGGTCATCCGGATCCGTCACGAGCGTGACCGCAGTCGGCGAGGCAGTCGGATCGATCGAACGCGCGAGCTCGATGCCCTCGACCTTGCGTGGCGGCCCCGTCAGCGGTCGCAGCGACTCGACGCCCAGCTGCGCATTGAGGAAGCCGACGGCCGAGCCGATGATGGCGCCGTCGCCGCTGCCGGACGACCCTTCGGCGCTGGCGGAGAAGAGGATGCGACCATCGGGCAGCGCTCGCGCGTCGGAGAAGCCGAGCGGGTGGCCACCGAGCGTGCCGAGCTCGACACGGTGTTCACTGCGGAGCGCGGAGGTCGGCACGGGTTTTCCCTGGCGCGCGGCACCGATCGCTTCCGCGGCATCGAGGATGAAGACCTTGTTCACGTTGCCGACGCCATGGCCGCGATGGAAGAGCAGCAGCTCGGCGCTCGCTCCGGCGCCGCGCACCGCCGCGCCTTCGAGGTTGAGCTGGGCCGGCAGGCCGCCTGCGAGGGCGTCGTAGAGCAGGCCGAAGTTGACGGTGCGCGGCGCGCCGAGCGCACGTCCCGTGCTGTCGATCGCCTGCAGCACGCCCGTGTCGCGCCCTTGCGGGGCCGAGCCGGATGCGATCGCGAGCACGGCTCCCGAGCCACCGATGCCGCCAACGCCGGAGGGCACGACGGTGATCGCCTCGAGGTCGGGCTTCTTCTTCTGGAAGGGCACGCCGGCATGCAGCGCGCCGGCGCGATTGAGCTGGTCGAAGCGCACCAGCTCGCCATATTCGTCGCTGACGACCCACGCCGCGGCGCCAGGTGCGGCGACCAGGCCGGAGGCGGCGCTGACGAAGCGCCGGCCGTCGCGATCCATCGACTGGAGGCTCAGCGAGCCCTGCAGCTGCGGGTCGAGCGGGCGCACGTCGACCGCGGAGGCTCCCGGACCGGTGGCGACGACGATGTTGTTCGCGAGCTGCATCCATCCAAGTCTCGCCGGCCCGAGCACGCTTGGGCAGGTGCTGGCGAGCAGGCGGCCACCTCGTGGCATGCGCATGACCTCCTGCGACCGCAGGGTGTCGCGACAGCTACGATCTGCGCATGGCTTTCCCCGCGACCCGACTGCGCCGACTCCGACGAACCAGCGCGATGCGTGACCTCGTTCGAGAGACCCACCTGCACGCCGCCGACATGGTGCTGCCGATGTTCGTGATGCACGGCAGCGCGAGCCGCGAGCCGATCGCGTCGATCCCCGGCCATGCGCGCATGTCGATCGACCTCGCCGTCGCGGAGGCCGAGCGGGCCGCCGCTGCGGGCCTGGGCGGGATCCTGCTGTTCGGCCTGCCGGCCACCAAGGATGACGAAGGCAGCGAGGCCTGGGACGACGAGGGCATCGTCCAGCTCGCCGTGCGGGCGATCAAGGAGCGCCTGCCGGAGCTGCTCGTGATCACCGACGTGTGCCTGTGCGCCTACACCTCGCACGGCCACTGCGGCGTGCTCGATGCCGACGGCCGCGTGCGCAACGACGACTCGCTGGAGCTGCTCGCGCGGATCGCCGTCAGCCACGCGAATGCGGGCGCCGACATCGTCGCGCCGAGCGACATGATGGACGGCCGCGTCGGTGCGTTGCGCACGGCGCTCGACGAGGCCGGGCACGAGGATGTCGCGCTGCTCGCCTACTCGACGAAGTTCGCGAGCGCCTACTACGGCCCGTTCCGCGAGGCCGCCGATTCGAGCCCGTCCTCCGGCGACCGTCGCTCGTACCAGATGGATTCCGCCAACGGCAGCGAGGCCGTGCGCGAGAGCGTGCTCGACGCCGACGAGGGCGCCGACATGCTCATGGTCAAGCCGGCGCTGTCGTACCTCGACATCGTGCATCGCGTGAAGGCCGCGACCGGCCTGCCGCTCGCCGCCTACAACGTCAGTGGCGAGTACGCGATGGTGAAGGCCGCTGCCGAGCGCGGATGGATCGACGAGCGTGCGATCCAGCTCGAGACGCTGACGTCGATCCGGCGCGCGGGCGCCGACATCATCATCACCTACGCGGCGCTCGAGGCAGCCGCCTGGCTGCGCGACTGACGCGAGCTAGCCCTCTTCGGGCGGCTCGACCGGAGTCGTCGCGACCGGGAGGTCGAAGCGCTCGAAGTAGAGCTTGCGCGGACCGATCGGCTGCTTGAGCTTGAGGATGACGCGGGTCAGGTTGGGGCACTCCTGGGTGCCCTGCTCGAAGCCATACGTGCAGCCGACGCGGTCGCCAACGACGCGCTGCGAGGCTGCTGCGATGCGCACTTCCGTCTTCGTCTCGATGACGCGGATCTTCGGGTGCTGCCACTCGACCTTTCCGGCCAGCTGACAGCTCGGGGTGGCCGGATCATCGTCGTCGAAGTACTGCCAGCCGTGGTCTTCGGGACCGCGCGCGTCGATGCTGATGAACTGCTGCTTGGCGAAGCTGACGGCGTGTGCGCGGCCGACGCCCTTGAGCTTGACGAACTGGCTCAGGCGCGGCGCGACGGAGGTCCAGCTCGAGTCGAACTTCCACGAGGCGCGCGTGGACTCGCGCAGGATCGGGCGGCGCAGGTCGGCGGCCGAGACCTTGATCGGACCGATCGTGCGAATCGGGATCGGGCACGCTGCGGCCAGGCTAGGAGCCAGCAGCAGGGCAGCAAGTGCCAGCGCGGCGATTCGATTCGTTCGTACGTGCATCCGGCGCGTGTATCGGCGGAAGCGGGCCGTTTCGTGAGGGTCCACTAGAATCGAACGCATGACGCAGACTGCAGCCGATTCCACCGCCCCCGCCACCAGCTCCGATGCCTCCGCCGCGCTCTATGCGCGCGCGACGCGGGTCATCCCGGGCGGCGTGAACTCGCCGGTGCGTGCAATGCGCTCGGTCGGCCGCAGCCACCCCGTGTTCGTAGCGCGTGGCGCCGGCTCGCGGATCTGGGACGTCGACGGCACCGAGTTCGTCGACTGGGTCCAGAGCTGGGGCGCGTTGCCGCTCGGCCATGCCGACGTCGAGGTCGTCGCTGCGATTCGCGCGGCGGCGGGCGACGGCTCCTCCTTCGGCGCGCCGACCGCTGCCGAGGTCGAGCTCGCGGAGCTGATCGTCGACGCCGTGCCCTGCGCGGACCAGGTGCGCTTCACCTCCTCCGGCACCGAGGCGACGATGAGCGCGCTGCGCGTGGCGCGCGCCGCCACCGGACGCGATGCGGTGATCACCTTCAACGGCAACTACCACGGTCACGCCGATCCGTTCCTCGCGACCGGCGGCTCGGGCCTTGCGACGCTGTCGATTCCTGCCAGCCCGGGCGTGCCGCAGGCAACGGCCGAGCTGACGCTGCTGGCCACCTACGGCGACCTTGCCTCGGTCGAGCAGCTCGTCGAGGAGAGCACCGCGGCCGGGCGACCGATCGCCGCCATCTTCATCGAGCCCGTCGCCGCGAACATGGGCGTCGTCGCGCCGCCAACGAACTTCCTCGCTGGCCTGCGCGCGCTGTGTGACCGGATCGGCGCGCTGCTCGTCTTCGACGAGGTGATCACCGGCTTCCGCGTCGCGTGGGGCGGCGCGCAGTCGCTGTACGGCGTCACGCCCGACCTCGCGACCTTCGGCAAGATCGTCGGCGGCGGCCTGCCGGTCGGCGCCTTCGCCGGGCGCCGTGAACTGCTCGAGCAGGTCGCGCCCGCGGGCCAGGTCTACCAGGCAGGAACGCTGAGCGGCAATCCGCTCGCGATGGCTGCCGGGCTCGCGCAGCTGACCGCGCTGCGCGAGCGCGACGCCTACGTGACGCTCGAGGAGCGCGGCGCGCGGCTCGAGACGGTGCTGCGCAGTGCGGTCGCCGAGAGCGGAGCCCACGCTGACATCGCACGCGTCGGCTCGCTCGTCACGCTGTTCCACCTCGGTGCGGGGCAGGGCCGTGCACCGCAGAACTTCATCGAGGCGCAGCGGCTCGACACCGCCGCCTTCGGCCGCACCCACGCCGGCGCCC
>JAOPYV010000154.1 GCA_025964435.1 Thermoleophilia bacterium
GCCGCAACCACGTCATCGTTCACATGGAGATAGACCATCGTGGTGTTCACGTGGCTGTGGCCCAGGAGTGATTGAACCTCCCGGATCGTGAATCCGCTCGCGAGGAGGCTGGTTGCGTATGTGTGTCGGAACGTGTGGGGCGTCACGCGGCGCTCTACGCCTGCCTGCCGCGCGTAGCGGGCGACGACGGTCTGCATGTACTGTGCGGTTAGCTGAGACCCGATAGGCGCGCCAGTGGCGATTCCTCCGCGCTCGCAGCACGTCGAGAAGAACCAGTCGCTCTCGGGACGGGAGTCTCGCCAGCGTTCGAGTAGTTCGAGCGTGGCTGGTCGTATTGGGATATTGCGTCCCTTCCCACGCTTAGAGTCTCGGACTTCGAGTCTCGAGTTCGCCCAGCGGACGTCGCGGGGGCGGAGCTGAATAACCTCTGACACGCGGAGGCCAGCTCGATACATCGCCTCCAGCGCGCATCGATTCCGCAAGCCGGTGATGGCACTTCGATTCGGCTGGGCGAGAATCGCCTCGGCCTCCATCGCGGAGAGTACCTCTGGTGGTTGTCGCATGATGTCCTCGGCAGTTGTGATTTGCGTGTCAGTTGGCAGAAGACGGAAAGAGCCAACTGCATGCTGATCAATCACTCACCGTGAACCGAGAAGCAAGCTCGGATGCGGAAATCACTACTGTATTTCTGCATCAACGTGATGCGGTATCGGATTGAGGAATCCAACTTGATTCGTAGTTGCAGCTGAGCTATCGGCTCGATCAAGCGACCGCTAGTTTCGCTTGTTCGATGCCCCCCCCCCCGGCCTTTGTCACTAGGAGGACTCCGGCCCGACTACACCCCGCTGGACCCGCATCTCGCTCAAGTTCCTACCGACCTGCTTGCGCTACCCGCACCGCGTATCGTCAGGATTCGTTGGACAGAGAGACGGCGTACGTACGCGTCCAGTCAGGCGTGACGACGCGCAGGCGATACTTCCCTGCAGGTTGGGCGCTAGCGACGTACCGAGCCCAACCGCGCGTTGTCGTCGTGACCGTTTTACGATGCACTCGTCGTGTGCCTCGATACAACTCGACGGTCGCCTTGGCGATGAAGACGTTCGCATCACCTTCAATATCTACCGAGGCAGGGATTCGGAGCTGCATCCAGACCCGGTTGCACGTACAGAACGATCGATGTGGGAGACGCGCGGCGATGGGGGGACGAATCGTGAACGGTGTGGTCGTCGCGAAGCTGCGGTAGCTGCGGTCGTCATCCCACCAGAACAACTCGTATGGGTGCCAGTAGTATCGTCCAGCAGGTAGCCAGCGCCGTTCCGACATGTACAGGCTAGGAGTCGCTGTTCCGCGCCACACCCCGCCGATATTGATCGGCGCCTCAGGTTCGATTCGGTCCGTGAACGCGCCGGGGTCGGTGCTGTCTGTGGGCTTCACAACGCTGCCGCTTAACGCCGTCTCGGAGTAGAGCTTTCCGGCATCACTCGCTGTAGATCCGGCGCGGAAGGTTACCCAGCTGCCGTACTTCTTTCTGGCCCGGTCAACTGTCGCGAGGACGGTTTGGCCGCGTTGCGGAGACAGAGCCGTCGGAGCCATCGGACGGGGGACGCTCACAGTGAAGGGTTGCGGAGCACTGTAGTGCCCGTAGGTCGAGGGGTCACCAGCTCGCTGCGCCTCGATGATCCACCAGTACTTACCGGGTGGAAGTGGGCTCGACCATCGAACGGAGGTCTCCGGAGCGAACACGGCTGTGTTATCCACCTCGTACTCCGGTAGAAACGCGCCGCTCGGGGTCGTCTCAGGGGCCGTAGCGATGAGGACGAAGGCCCCACTCTCATTCGCGTTATTGGCCCAAGTAAAAGTAGGCCGCGATGTAGTCACAACTGTGTCGGGCGCGGGCGAAATCTGCTGCACGGCCGCGTGGGCAGTGGTAGTTGACGCGAGCGCCAGGACAACGATAAGGATGCTCAGGAACACTCGCATGATGGTCCAACGGTGGGGGACGCGGAAGGTGTCGCCACATGAACGTCGGCAGCGATAGTAATACACTGTAGAGTAATCGTCTGCGTGGCGCGAGGCTTGTTCGATGGCCTCAGGCGCTCGAAAAGGGAAGGCTCGGCGCGAGCCGGACCTCGTGAAGTTCGGCGAGAATCTGCGTCGCCTGCGGACTGAAAAGGGCTACTCGCAGGAGAGCCTTGCGCTCGAGGTCGGGCTGCACCGCACCTACGTTGGTGCATGTGAACGAGGGGAGTACGGTGTATCTCTACCGAACCTCATTCGCTTCGCTCGGACGCTGGGCGTTTCGCCCGCCGAGTTGCTAGCCGGGATCAGGTAGCGCCCCGCGCTTGGTGGGCGGGTTCGGACGGCTCGATAGTTCCGCGAAGTGCCAATGGCGCATAGGGCGGACACCCGTAGCCACGCAACTCCTCGATCATTCGGTCTCGGCTGCGCCGCGTGTCATCGTCCGTTGGCTTTCCTGGGCAGGCTGCGGCGTGTCGAGCGAAGATCGTTCGCTGTCGATTGTGCACGTGGAATTTAAATTCTCCACAGAGCAGGCAGCCGAATGCATGTGCAGGTCGATCGCTGTCGACTCGTGGAATGCCGCGCTCCCAGAGCATGTCTCCACTGCGTACTCGCATTTCCATGTCGCTCTCCTAGCGGTCGGCTTCCCATTGTGTCATTCGGTGTTTGGGGCGGAGCGTTGTGACGCCGCATAACAGCCACTCCGGATGCGTCCGCAACGCACGATAACGTTTGGCGAGTGGCAGAACCTTTTGACACATGTATTTTTAAGTGCGAATCGACTAATCCAACCGATCTGACTCCCGCGCATGTCGTTCAGCAGTCGATCGGCGGTCGATGGGCTCCGCGCATGATGTGTCGCGCTTGCAACAGTGAGGCCGGGAGCACCTTCGAGAAGCACGTTAAGTACGCAGACACTGTGCTGTTGTCGATGGAGACGCTGTGGGACGTCATCCCAGATGCGCCCTGGAAGCGGCAGTTTCGGGCGGGGCAGCGATACATCATCGTTAAGGGCGATGGCAGCAAGACAAAGGCGTTCTTCAAGAAGGGAGAAGTCAAAGTTGCGCCGGGCGAGCAATCGGATGGTTCGCACGTCTTTGCCGACGAGAAGGACGCGCGCGGCTTCCTCGAGAAGGAACTGCGCGTCAGCGGCATGAGCAACGACGACATTCACGCCGCGTTCCTAGCCTATGACGAAGCCGGCGACGGAGACACGATACGAATCGGGAATCAGCCGGCTGCGCGGACGTTGCGCAAGCTGACTAACACGGAGGGCGAGGTCCGCATCGCCTTCACGGGGCCGATTACGTTTTTGCCGTGTGAGGCGGTTCATTTCATGGCGTTCTCGGCGCTCGCCGGCTTGATCGGTCCAACGATTTACGACCAGCGTTTCGACAAGATTCGCGAGCTGGTTCGCTACGGTGGCGCGGACCCTGCGCTTATGTCGATTGACGCCATCAAGGGCCTGACCGGTGGACAGTGCGCCATGCACCATATTCAAGCATGCACACGCGAGGACGGCTACAACGTGAAGATAACGCTGTTCGGTCAGCACAGCTACGAGGTCACCTTCCATGTCGAGACGATGGGCGAGTGGTGTGCCGTGGGTCACACCGATCTCGCCAATACGACGCGAGAGCCCATGGAGTGGCGAACGGACGCACCTCTCGACGTTGCTCAGCAGGGCAAGTTCCTATGGCCGCCTGGAATTGAAGGATTCGACGAGGGCAGGATTCGCTACCGACCGGGATGGACGAACTAGCAGTGCGAATCACAGTTGACCAGCGTGATCGCCTCTACGAGCGTCATTCCACGGAGTTAAAGGTATTCATCAGCTCGCAGATGCGAGGCCTTGTTCTCGATGATGAGCGCAAGCGCGCTGTCTCGACCGTCTCGGGACTCACTGGGTTTCGTCCGTGGTCGTGGGAACAGGACGCGACGGCTGGACCCTATTGCTCGGAAGGAATGTGCATCGGCAATGCACGTGCCAGTGACGCGCTGGTTTTGATCCTTTCAGAGGAACTCACACCCGTCACTCGTAAGGAATACGAGGCCGCCATTCGCAATCAGGTGCAGTGCTTCATCTTCCTCAAGCACGGATGTTCCCTCACTGAAGGCGCCAGGAATTTCGTTGAAGCTCAACAGCGGTCCGACACGACCACTGAGGTTTTCAAGTCACTAGACGATCTCGAAGCCAGGATCACGCGTGCTCTACTCGTTGCTGCCGCCAAGGGGTGGAGAATCACCAGCATATTGAGTGCGGACGGGGCCGCTTCCGGTCTCTCACTACCGAGTCACATGTTGGCTGACAATCTCACGGAGATCGCAGTCGAGGTCGATGGCGCTGACGTATCGATTCAACACATCATCGACGAGCAGCGCGATCGCGTGACTCGTGGCCTGCATGCGAATGTCTACGACGAGTTGTGGCCACTGGCTGAGCAGCTCCGCGAATGGGGATACGTCGCGGCGGCAGCGGCGCTCCTACACGAGATCGAAGAACTCGTCGGTGAGCGGATCGATGCACGTCAGCGTGCATGGCTGCTGAACTGCGCGGGCATTTGTTTGAGTTCTCAGGGCGATCAGGCACAAGCCCTCAAGGCATATGAAGAGATGCGAGAACTTGGTATCCAGATCGAGGACTCGGAGGTCATCTCAACGGCTTTGCAAAACCTTGGCGTCATAGCCCATATCCAAGGACGGATGGAAGATGCAGGGAAGTTGGAGCTGGAAGCGGTCCAGATCAAGCTCGATGACGAGGACACGCTCGCGGCGGCGCAACTGATCCTCAATTCCGCATCGACCGGACTTGAGCGGTGGGGCCCCGACCAGACCGAGAAGTTCCTCGATTCGATGGAGTGGATAATTGTCGGAGTTTGCGATGCTGGTCTGCTGGCATCGCTCGAAGGAATTCGAGGAATGTGCGAGGTGCGTCGGAGTAGCTTCGATTCGGCGCGTAAGCGATTCAGCGCATCACTTCGGTACGCCCGGCGCAGCGGCAACGCTTCGCGTGAACTCAACGCAATTCACAGCCTCGGTCTAGTCGATCTAGACCGTGGCAAGCCCAGACCTGCCGCCCAATGGTTCCGAAAAGGCGGAGACCTCGCGGCGTCGATGGGTGACCCTCAGTTCAGGCTCAAGATGCAGGAAGGATTGGCGGCGTCGTATCGCGCGCAAGGACGCCACGACGACGCGTTGGACGCTCTGACAGAAGCGCTCGCCTGGCCGCTCGGAGGAACGGTCCGAGCCGAGCTCGCCGTCGAGCTGGGCGCACAACTCGTTGACGTTGACCACGAGCGCGCAGCGAACCTGCTCGACGAGGCAATTGCATTGAGTACAGAGACAGAGCGAGCCGACCTTCTCGCCGAAGCGCATTCACAACTGGCCATCCTCGAGGCAACGACCGGGAAGGTCGATATTGCCATTGAGCGGGTCCGAGCAGTCGTTGCTGGTATCGACAGTGGGGCGGAGCGGGCACGCATTTGGCGCAATATCGCGCGACACACAGCAAAGGCGGCGCCCGACGCGGCAGCAACGATGTTCCATGCTCAGCTCGACGAGCTTGCAACTACCCGGCTGTCACAAGCCCAGCGCGGATGGGAAAGCGCAACCGTCGCTGCTGTGCTTCTCGACGCAGGCGCCCCAGAAGGCGCACTTGAATTCTTCGATATTGCCATCGACCTAAACCGGAGAGGTGACAAGCAATCTCGGTTCAGCATCGCCAATGATCGCGCCAACACACTCATGGCTCTCTGTCGCTATCCAGAGGCTCGCGAGGGATACGCCCAATGTCTCAAGGTGGCGAGGCAGCTCGAACGTCCCGACTTGCAGATTCAAGCGTTGGCGAATGCAGGCGAGTGTGAGCGTCGAGCCGGGCATATCGTTGAGTCTGTCGAGCGGCTTGAATCGGCAAGAGCAATGCTCGATTCTGATGCGACTGACGACACGCAGGCGTGGGTGCTCGACAATCTAGGCCTCGCTTACCTCAGCGCTGATCGCATCGATGATGCCGATGCTGTGTTCACCACCGCGCTCGCATACGCTCGCTCTGCGAAATCGCCCCGTCGCGAGGCGTCTGCACTAGCAGGTCTCGCGTCCGTCGCGCGCGAGCGAGGGCAGTATCGACGAGCCGTGCAGCGGTACCGACAATCGCTGAAGCGCGACGAGAGGATCAATCTGCATCGCGTTGAGGCGTTAGGGTCGCTTCTCGCCTGCTATGGAAATCTCGCCGACGAAGATCACACCGAATCCATCGCACAGCAGCTCATCGATGCCGCGCAATCGACTGGCAACGAAGCAGCTGCTAGCGAGCGCGCGGCCTGGGCCGCTCGGCAGTGGCTTGAGCATGATCTTGATACCGCTGCTGACCTATACGCGATTGCGATTCTGCTTGCTGGGGTCGGAGCCGATGCGGCGGAATCTGACGACGAAATGCTGAAGGCCGTCATGTACGCAGTTGCGGTCACTGGTCACCACACACTGGATGTCATCCCCCAACAACACGCCGCCTTCGGGAAACGTCTTGCCAGAGCACTCAAGCGTCAGGCGAGTGATAAGGCGGTCGACTGGTCATTCATCTTGCAGTTATGGGATGCGTTCCGCACCGCAACTGCAGCCCGCTGAATGGCGGCGTCCGCATCGCTCGTCATGATGAGGACATGAATTTCGAGAATGCCAAGGTTGGGGAAGCCGCCCTACGTCTCATGGATGAAGTCGCCGAAGGCGAGGTGGTGGAGGACGTGTATGTCGTCGCTGCGGCGCGTACCCCCGACGGCAACTTGGTAGTGCGTATGGCCCCGAGCAGCGGGCTTCAGAAGCCGGTGGCAATCGGGATGATCACCATGGCTCTCGACAACCTTCGTTCCGGCCCCCGCTGATCCATCCCCGATCCACCTCGAACGCCTTTGGACGCATTGTGCCTGCTCGCAGATGCCCATCTTTGGATTTCGGCGATCACGCGCTTCCGACGTTCTGACGACGAATTCGAGCCGTCAGCCGTCGGCTCTCGATCAGCCTGTCACGCCGGAGGTCGCGGGTTCGAGTCCCGTCGCTCCCGCTATATAAAACCCCCGCTTCGGCGGGGGTTTTTTCGTTCTCGGGGGTCGACTCGATCCGCATCTATCAGCGCCGCTGAACACGCTCGCAGTCGCGACTGACGACGTCCCGTCGGTCCGCGATGACCGTGTCGAAGCCGGAGCCGCAGCGAATCACGTCACGAACGCCGTCGCGGGCGATGATGCGATCACGGCCGGCCTCTCCGGACAGCAGGTCTGCGCCTGGCCCACCATCGAGCAGGTCGTTGCCAACACCGCCGAAGAGGCGGTCCTTGCCGGCGCCACCGAAGAGTTGATCGTTTCCGCCCTGGCCGAAGAGCGAATCGTTTCCCGAGCCGCCGCGGGCCAGGTCGTTGCCGTCGAGCAATCGGATGTGATCTGGTCCAGCTGACCCGGCGTACACGTCGCGGCGCATCGTCGGTACCACGCCGGCGGGGCGCGACACGTCCGGCTGCGCTGACGTCGGGTTTGTCCCGTGCGGCTGCGTTGTCGATGGCGGAGCCGGAGGCAGAGGTGGGGAGGTGATCGTTCCGGTCGTGGTGGTCGGTGTGGAGCCGTCTGTCGTGGGCGAATCCGAGGTGGTCGTGGAGGTCGGAGCTGCGGCGACGATCGTTGTCTCCGCGGAAGTGGCAGTGGATTCTCCGGCGGCGTTCGATGCGGAGGTGATGAATCGGGTCGTCGTACCGAGGTCATCCGAGGTCAGCAGATACGACGATTCATCCGCGTCGGGGATGGCTGAGCACAAGCCCGGCGCACTGCAGCGTTCCCAGCGGCGAGTGATGCTGGCCCCGGTTCCCCAGCTCTGGGACGTAGCGGTGAGCCGCTGGCCCACCATTGTGGTCCCGGCGATCGTGGGCGGCGCTATGGCAGCGGGCGCACGGATCAGCGCGATCCGTGCGCTGCGCACGATCGTGAAGCCTTGCGCGGTGGCTGTCACCTCGCACTCGAGGTGCGTCGCTGATGTTGACATCGGCACGTATGTCGGCCCGTTCGGTTCGGCAACATCGACGGCGCCGGTCAGGGAGGACCAGTATCGCCAGCGGTATGTGGTCGATGGGTTGAAGGTGTACGTGCCTGGGTCGCACTGCATCGTGCTGCCGATGGCCCCGGTACCCGTCACTCGCATCGATGACAGAGCAGTGAAGGACGTGTAGAGCGTCTTGTATGCGACCTTCTTCGTGACTCCGGCGGAGCTGGCCGCGCGGACGTAGCAGCCGACGTAGCTGCCGTCGGCGAGGCTCGGGGTGTACGTGATCGACGTAGCGTCCGGGATGTACGCTCCTGTTGAGGCGCTGTACCAGTGGACCGTGATCGTCGTCGGGTCGTTGCGCCAGGTGCCGGTGTTGCAGGTCAACTCGTCCCCGGGGCGGCCGGTCCCCGAAATTGAGGGGAGAACGATTGGCTCGGGCTTCGGTCCGAGATCGAGCTCGCGATAGGCCCAGGTCGACGTCGATCCATTGGTATTGACTGCGACGACGCGACAGCCCAGCGTGAACCCGTCGTCGGAGGTGGGGATGTACCGAGATGCATCGGCACCAAGAATCCACGCGCCGGTCGACACTCGGTACCAGCCGTATGTGAACCTCGTGGGATCGTTGGTCCATGTTCCGGGGTTGCAGGTCAACTCGTCTCCGGGCCTGCCGGTGCCGGTGATCGTTGGTGCAGTCACCATCTCCGGCTTTGGGCCGAGGTCCAGTGTCAGGTAGACAAAGTAGCTTCCTGCGCCGGATGGACTGATGGCCCGTACCTGGCAGCCGATCGTGAATCCGTCGTCTCTCGACGGCACATACGTGGGCGAGGTCGCGCCCGGAACGAACGCCCCCGTTGATGGCCGGTACCAGTTGTAGGCGAACGTGGTCGGTGAGTTCGACCACGTGCCGGGAAGACACGTGAGCGTCTCGCCCGGTCGTCCGGTTCCGGTTATGTGCGGTGGAGTCGTCGCGGTCGGCTTCGGCATGGGATGTGCTGGTGTGCCGGCAGCAGCATATTCGCCTGGCAGCATCCCGGCATGCGTACCGTCAGCGCGCTGCACTCTGCCGCGGGTCATGTCGGCGTAGTACGCCATCTCACCCAGTGAGCCTGCACCGCAGTACGCGGGGTGATTGCAGCGGCCATGCACATCTCCATCCGGCCAGCCCAGCGTACTCGCCGGATAATGATTCACGACGTCGTGCAGCCACTCGTGGGTCAGCAGCGACACCCATGGCGCACCGTTTCCAGGTGCTGTTGTTGGAAACCAGGCCTCTTGGTAGTTCGTTGCGCCGAGGTAGGTCTCGAGGCCTGTCTCAGGGTAACGCAGGAAGAGGACGTCGTACTCGTGGAGTTCACGGAACGAATCGCGCTCAGGGTTGGCAGCCGGGAATCTCCCGATCGGTTGCTGCCACATGGCGTCTTGCATGTCGTACACGTCAATCGCTACGCGGATGCCACACTCCGAGCCGGTGCCGACGCGTCCGGCGAAGTCGCGAGTAGCCGCCAATACCGAGTCGAGTGCGGTGCGATCGAGCGTGCGCCCGTCGGTATCGCCCCAGTACAGCTGGTATCCGATCCGCCACGTGACGGCTCCAGCGCAGCCAGGTGTCTCGATCGTGGTGACCGTGTCCATGGCGCTCGCTGCAGGCGGCATCGCCACCGCCAGCAGTGCCACTGCAGCGATGACCAACCAGCCGCGCAGGACCGTACCCACCGAGTTTTGAGCGCCCCCACCCATCTAGTTGGTATCGGCAGATCGTGCGATTAATGAAGCGTGACCGGCCTCGGCACATGACGCAGTAATCCCGTCACCGACGTCCACCAGAGACCATCTGGGCAACGTCGCGAGGATGTGGGCTTGACCCTGGAGCGTTGTTCTCGTTGCTGAGCGGTCTCGACTGACACACCTCTGGGGCCTGCGATGGTCCCCAGCAGACCCGGTCAGCCGCGCAGAGGATCGAACGGGGCGATGATCGGGTCGACCACACCGGTGGCAATCTGGCGTGCGAGCAGCTTGCCCGTGGCAGGGCCGAGGACGATGCCCCACATTCCGTGCCCGCCGCCCACGTATACGCCCGGAGCGCGGGTGGCGCCGACGAGCGGGAGGCCGTCCGGTGTGACGGGGCGTGAGCCGACCCACTCGTCGCGCCGGTCGTCGAGGTCGACGCCGCGCAGGAGCGCGCGGGCCTGGTTGACGATCGACTCGATACGACGCTGCTGCAGCGGATCGTCGGCGCCGCGGAACTCCATGGTGCCCGCGATCCGCAACCTGCCCTGGACGGGCGTACACGCGATGCGCTGCTTCGGCAGGTACAAGGGGCGCGTGACGGGCTCGTCGGTAGCGACGGTGAACGAGTATCCGCGACCAGCCTGCACGCGTGTGCGGACCCCGAAGCGTCGGGTGAGCCGGGGCAGGTGTGCGCCCGTCGAGACGACCACCGAATCGGCGTCCAGTCGCGATCCATCTGCCAGCAGCGCCGCCGGGTGCTGCCCGCCTTCCACGGCAGTGACTTCGGCGTCGGTGCGGATGACCCCGCCCCGAGCCACCACCGACTCGGCGAGCGCGTGCAGGTAGGCCGCCGGCTCGATGAACCGCTGCCCCTCCAGATGGTAGGCGAGCTGGACCTTGTCCGACAGCACGGGGCAGGCGTCGGCCGGGCGTTCGATGCGCGTGAGCGTCGCGGGGAGCCCGTGCCGCTTCACGCCCTCGATCTCGCGCAGGAACGGACGAGCGTCGCGGAACGCTGCAAAGCCGATGACGAACGCACCCTCCCGCGTCCACGCGTCGACGCCGCCTGCCCGGAGCTCGTCGAAACACTCCAGTGCGATGGCGTTGATGGGTGCGAGCGCGGCCATGGCGCGTTCCCACGCACGCTGCGTGCCGTGGGCGGCGAAGCGCGCGAGGAACGACCACAGCGCGGGATCCATCCGGAGCGGGATGTGCAACGCCGCGTTCGGATCGACCAGCGCCTTCGGCCCATACGTCCACACGCTCGAATCGGCGAGCGGGATCGTCTTGCCGGGTGCGAGCCACCCCGCGTTCCCCCACGAGGCGTCTGCAGCCACGCCGGCTCGATCGACGACCGTCACCGAGACGCCGTGCTCCTGCAGGTGCCAAGCCGTGGCGAGCCCCACCATGCCTGCTCCGATGATGATCGACCGCGCCATGACACTTCCTTCCGCTCCCAAGAGCCTACGACCGAATGGCGGCGGCACGGAGGACATCATTGCGGGCGGTTCGCGTCGATTTGTGATCGATCGAGCGTAGCGCGGGCAGACGGAGCCGGCACGACGCGAGCTCGGGGCGCCGCAGGCCATGTCGACGGCCATGCCGGGACGCTCGGGCAGGTCTGGGCGATTTGTCCCGGGCCGCGCGTCGAGGCACCGGTATGCAGACTTCCATGCCGATCAAGACACAGCAGGGCCCGCCGTTGCAGGCGGTCGTGCGTCCCGAGCTCCAGTCGAGCTTCCGCTTCGCCGTGGATGGCTCGAGCGGCAGCGATGCCGAGCTGCGCGCCACCATGGGGGTCGACGAAGCGGCCCGATACGTTGCGGGGAAGCATCCCGAGTACGACCGCTTGGCGCATGTCTCCTTCGACGATCCGCAGCTGCAGGGAACCACGAGCGTCGCGCAGGCCGACCTCTTCCGTCGCGCACGTGGCGGTGGTTTCCTCGGGTTCAGCGCCGCCGAAGGCGCTCGATACGTCGACGGGCTCGAACGGATTCGTACGCAGCCGTGGAACACGCTGGCGCCCGATGAGCGCCGCAGCTTCACCGGGGCGAACGTCACCATGCTGCATGAGCTCTTCCACATCACTCGCAAGCCGGGCACCGACATCTCGGGCTGGGCGATCGAGGAGGGGCTGATCGAGCTACTCGCGCGCGGGAAGGTGCGCGACTGGATGAAGTACGAGTACGAGGTCGACGTCAGCGCCGACGACCTGCGCCTGCCTGCGGCCCAGGACGCGTACGCGTCGTACGCGACGCGAGCGGGGGCACTCGTGGCGAGCGCCGGCTTCCGCGACGTGCTGGAAGGGGCGCGCCAGCTCGTACAGGATGCGCCGATGGAGGATGCCTACGACGTGCTGGGCGCCGGCATGAAGCAGCACCTGCCCGAATATGCCGCGATCGAGGCGGAAGTGCGCGCGACGTCCGGGGAGGATGGCGGCCATCACGAGGCGACTGCGCTGTCGTCCCGCGTGATCGATTCGTATCTGGAATCGGGCACGGTACCGGGGAGCCCGACGCTTGAGCGCGTGTTGCGTGCGGCCGAGCAGGATGTTGCGCCCCTGCTGACCTGAGGTTCTCGCGGGGGCATGCGTGGATCCACCAGCCACCTGACGGCGCGGAAGCCTAGGTCGCCGGCGCGAGCTCCTGGCGACGTGCGAGGCCGACTGTGATCGCCGCAAGGACGAGTCCACCGAGTGAGAGGCCCACACCTGCGATCGCGGGCGCGGCCCAGGAGCCGGTCGAGTCGTAGGCGACGCCACCGATCCAGGCGCCGAGGGCGTTGGCGATATTGAAGGCGGAGTGGTTGAGCGTCGCTGCGAGTGCCTGGGCGTCACCGGCGACGTCCATCAGCCGCGTCTGCAGCGCCGGCGCGAACGCGACGCCGAGGCCGATGAAGAACACCACGATCGCTGCGAGCACCGGACTCCTCGAGACGAGCGCGAAGAGCGACAGGAACACCGCGAAGCTGGCGAGCAGCCCGAACAGTGACGCCGTCGGCCAGCGATCGACGAGACGCGTGACATAGATGTTGCCGATCACCATGCCGAGTCCCCAGATGACGAGGATGAGCGGCACCAGCCCCTCACGCATGCCGCCGCGCTCGGTGAAGGTCGGGGCGACGTAGCTGTACACGCCGAACATGCCGCCGAAGCCGATCGCGCCCATCGCGAGCGTCAGCAGCACCTGGGGGCGCTTGAGCGCGCCGAGCTCACGCAGCATGCTCGCCCCGCGCTGCACGGGTACGTCGGGAACGAAGCGGAGGACGAGCAGCGATGCCACGACGCCGATCCCCGCGACGATGCCGAACGCGTAGCGCCAGCTGAGCTGTTGGCCCAGGAGCGTGATGGCGGGCACCAGCACGAGGTTGGCGATGCTGAGCCCGAGCAGGACCTGCCCGACCGCCCAGGTGCGGCGCTCTGCTGGGACGAGGCTTGCCGCGACGAGCGAGGCGATGCCGAAGTAGGCGCCGTGGGGCAGGCCGGCAACGAAGCGCGCGAGCAGCAGCGACCCATACTCGGGCGCGAGGGCGCTCATGACATTCCCCAACGCGAAGGTCACCATGAGGATCGTGAGCAGCAGGCGGCGGCGCACGCCAGCCGCGAGCACGGCGATCAGCGGCGCACCGACCACCACGCCAAGCGCGTAGGCGCTGATGGCATGGCCACCAGTCGTGATCGATACGTCGACGCCGTCGGCGATCTGCGGCAGCAGCCCCATCGGCGCGAACTCGCCCGTGCCGATGCCGACGCCGCCCATGCCGAGCGCGAGCAGCGCCCACGTACGCCCGTGCGGGGCCTGAACGACCTGGGGCTCACTCACCTCGGGCGAGAGGATGGGAGATGCGTCGGTGGCGGTCTGCATCAGGGCAAGATAGCGACCGGAAATCGAGCGCAGGGTGCGACTCGCCGGTAGCGCTCTCTTGGCCGGTGAAATGCCATTGGGAGGCGGAGTTTTTGTTCGCGGCCGAGGGTGGCCAAGCGCGCCCGTTTTCCCTTGTTTACTTCTAGATAATCATGTTATCTTCGCGTATTCCGGTTTTCGACCGGCTTGCAACCGCTGCCTTCGAGGCTCTTGTGTCCTATCTCGCCGTCGCGTCATTCCGACGCTCCTTCGTGCTCGTCTCGCTCCTCCTTGGCGCGTTCCTGCTGTTCGCTCCGGTCACGGCGGAGGCGACGATTCGTATCGAGGATGAAAAGCTCGTCGTGGAAGTCGATGATCTACCTGCGAGCAATGTCGCGAACGAGATGATGATCAGCGAGGACGTCGGTCTCACCGGATGGAGTATTCAGCCGGTTGGCGGCATGGCTTCACTTCCGGAGCCCGGTCCGGGCTGCGTCGAGGAACCCGGGTTCCCCGCCAACGTGTTCTGCGCGTATTCGGCCGGGGTTTTCGAGCTGAATCCAGTGATTTTTGTAACCCTCGGCACTGGCGACGACCGTGTTCAGGTCCTCGGTGGCGCCACTTCACATTTGTACGGCGGGGACGGCGCAGACACGCTCACCGGAGGGCCTCGGGAAGACTTGGTCGATGGCGGTCCAGGGAACGATGAGTTGTGGGGCACCGCAGGTAACGACCTCATGTACGGCGGAACCGGCATTGATGCACTCGACGGCGGCTTGGGAACCGACACGCTGGAGATTCGCGACGGTGACGACGACGGCCTTATCGACTGCGGTACAGGGACGAACGGCGGCGAGCTATCGGACCCCGAGCCACCGCTGGGAGACATTCTTCGCGCAGACTTGCTGCCAGCTGACGCGAATGTCGTGAACTGTGAGAACCGCGAGCGTCAGGCTTTCGATCCAGGGACCGGAACCGGCGGTGGTGGTGCAGGTACGGTCACTGGCACCGGAAGCGGAACTGGAACGTCTGCGACGACTGGCGAAACGAAGGTCGAGCCGAAGGTGGAGCCCGGCTTCGATTTCGGTGGCGTGAAGTTCGAGACCGTGATCGATACGGGTCGACCGGTGACGATTCCGGACCTGCGCGGCAAGGACCCGCTGGCGGCGTTCCTGATCCTGCAGAAGGCGGGCATCAACTTCGACCTGCAGCCCTTCCCGATGAACTCGCTGCGGAAGAACCTCCCCAAGAGCGTGAAGCCGCTCGCCAAGTGGGATGACGGCGACATCGTCATCCAGGAGAAAGCCAAGGTCGGCGTGATCTCCGGCTCGCGCAGCACCGTCACGATCGTGGTGCGCTACTGGGAAGGCCCGACCGTCGAGACCTGCGCGCAGGAGCTCAAGGACTTCATCGGACTTCCTGCTGCGCAGTTCGAGGAGATCGCCAAACGCGAGAAGTGCAAGATCGACGACACCAAGGTCGCGATCGTCAAGACGACCAAGAAGGTCGGGGAGATCGACGCCTCGAGCGGCGATCGCTGTGAGGTCAGCAAGGTCGTGGCATCCGGCAAGGCGGTCGACACCGTGCTCTCGATCCCGCGTGACCCCGCGCTGCAGGACCTGCGCATCGTGGTGCTGTCCGGCAGCAAGACCAACACGTCGGGCCCTGGGCCCTCGTCAAAGGACTGGAGCTACATCAGCGGCTCCAACAACAACCTCCTGTACATCAAGGTGCTGACGCGATCGGGTCAGCCGCTCGACGACGTCAAGATCACGGTCGACACCGGCGCGACGTGGCCGGACGCCGTGCCCGCTGACGCACAGACGGACGGCTACACGATCTCCCAGCTGGGAGTCGGCGGCGGCATGTTCGAGAAGAAGTTCCGCACCGGGCGCAAGGCCGGCATGATCCTCATCGCCGCCAAGTACACCGACAGCAAGGGTCACTCGGTCTGCGGCTCGGCCGAGATCCCGTCGAAGCTCGTCGGCAGTGGCAAGGGGGGCGCACCTGCGAAGGGTGACAAGTTCGAGACGGCAGGTGGCTACACCTTCAAGTACACGACCAGCACTGGTCAGTGGGCCTACTCCAAGATGACCGCGAAGTCGACGGCGCGCTCGGGTCGGGCCAACTTCCTCGATAACCTGCTCAAGGCGATCGGCTCGATCTTCACCGGCGTCCATGCGGTGCCCGGCAAGGCGAGCACCCAGGGGCATACGTCATCCGGCGTCATCCTCGGCCAGATCTCGATGGGTCAGCCGCTCAAGGGCAACGCCAGCATCTCCAACATCATCTCGGGCGGAGCCGGCAACGTGATCGGCATCGGCGCGGGCAACATCATCTCGGGCGGTGCTGGCAACATCATCTCCGGTGGCGCCGGCAACATCGTCGCGGGCGGCGCGGGCAACGTGCTGGTCGGTCTCAATGGCAGCAGCATCATCTCGGGTGGCGGCGGCAACATCATCTCCGGTGGCGCTGGCAACATCATCTCGGGCGGCGCTGGCAACATCATTTCCGGTGGTGCCGGCAACGTCCTGTCGACGACGATCGACGGCAGCTCAGCGCAGGTCGTGGTTGCGGGTGGCGCCGGGCACATCATCTCCGGCGGCGCGGGCAACATCATCTCGGCGGGCGCCGGCAACGTGATGGCGGCGGGCAACATCATCTCCGGTGGCGCCGGGAACTAGGTCGCCCGGCATTTACCCCTCCGCGGAGCGGGGAGGGTAGTGCCATGTCGCCAGATGCCGAGATCAAGCTGCACGGGGTCGGGACCGGACTTGCTGCCCCGACGTTGCTGTTCCTGCACGCAGGAGTGGCCGACTGGCGCAGCTGGTCGGTCGTCATGCCGCTGGTCGCCGACGTCGGAGCACCTCGTGCCTATGACCGGCGCGGCTTCGGCGCGACGCCGCCGGCGTCGGCCCCGTTCCGGCACCTGGATGACCTGCAGGGCGTGCTTGAGCGCTGCGGCGGCGAGCCGGCATGGCTGATCGGCAACTCGATGGGTGGCGCGCTCGCGATCGACGCCGCGCTCGAATTGCCGGAGCGCGTCGCAGGGCTCATCCTGCTCGCGCCAGCGGTGAGTGGCGCACCCGAGCTCACGGGACTGGATCCGGTGACGGCGGAGCTGGAGGCGGCGATCGAATCGGCGGACGCTGCCGGCGACCTGGCCCGGCTCAACCGGCTGGAGACGCGGCTCTGGCTCGATGGTCCGCAGCAGGATGGCCGGGTGACGGGCGCGGCGCGTGACCTCGTCCTCGACATGAACGCCTTGGCCCTCCGCGGCGAGGGTCCACACGACGGGGCGAGCGGTCTCGACGCGTGGGCTCGGCTGGAGGAGATCGCCGTGCCGACGACCGTTGTCTGGGGCGAGCATGAGATCCCCGCGGTGGTCGACCGCTGCCGCCGCATCGTCGCCCGTGTTCCGCATGCCATCGGCCACCACATGCGCGGGGTCGCGCACCTGCCGTCGGTCGAGCGGCCGGCTGACGTGGCCGCGCTCGTGCACGCTGCCCTGCGCAACCCATGAGGTAGGTCCGTTTCGGACGGAAACCTGCCATCCGGCTGTCCTAGCCAGATCCGGACAATCGCTCGTACCTTGGTCCGTGTCGAGGTCGTTCGCAGGATGCGGCGGCTGGATCGGAGCCGAGCATGGGCCGCATCAAGAGAGTCATCATCGTCTGTCTCGTCGCCGCTGTCGGGGTCAGCCTTCCGATGTCTGCCGAGGCGGCCACCGAGAGCGGCTCGACGAGCAAGTGGCCGTGGTCGGGCTATTGGTGGCCGATGCTCGAGAACGGCTACAACCTCTACTCGCCGGACGGGGCGCTCCAGAAGTACGACCAGTACCTGGCGACCCGCGGCGTCCAGGGTGGCGCGCAGTCCTGGGAGCGCGCCAACCGCTCGACGACGGACCCGGTCAACTCCTGGTGGGGCTACTGCCATGCGTCCGCGACGGCGGCGATCCTGGCTCCCGAGCCGCGTGCGGTGAACAGGAACGGCGTCAACTTCACGATCAACGACGTGAAGGGGCTGACGACGTCGCTGTACTACGAGCCCACGTTCTCGTGGCTGAGCGGCAACCGGGTGGACGATGTCAATGACCGCTCATCGGCCGCCTACAACGACATCGCTCCGGCGTGGATGGACTACCTGCTTCGCTACTACATCCGCCACTACAAGTATCCGTTCATCATGGACATCAACGCGAACTCGCAGGTGTGGAACTACCCGGTCTTCGCGTACGAGCGCTCGAGCACTGCCTACGCGGGCGGCATCGAGGATGTCACCACGACGGTCTGGTACACGAGCCCCGATTGGAGCACGACCGGCACCAAGTACTTCTCGAAGCGGTACACGTACCGGCTGCAGTCCGGCACGCTCGGGCAGTGGACGGGTGCGAGCGCGAACGATCATCCCGACTTCGCGTGGGTGCCGACTGGCAAGCGACCCAGCGGCAACAACCCGTACGTCACCGAGGGGCATGTCGAGGCGATCACGGGTCTGGATGTGTGATGCGGTGACCGGCGTCCTGCAGCTCCCAGGCTGAGCGTCGAGCGATCTGTCCGACATCGTCCAGGACCATGCGAAGCGGCTCCCAGTGCTCGCTCGCAGAGGCCAGGTTGCGAAGGCGATGACGCCACGGCGTCGAGTGTTCGACGAGCTGCTCGTCGAAGCGCTCGGTCGCGGCGAGCATCACCTTGCGGCGGTCGCTCGCGTGGATCTTCCGCGTGATCCATCCGTGGCGCTGCAGTCGTTGGACCATGTTCGTCAGCGCGGGGCGCGAGAGCTGGACGCGCAGGGCCAGGTCGCTGATGGTGGTCGTCCCGTCGGTTCGGAGCGTGAGCAGGACGTTCATCTCGTGCGCGGAGAGACCCAGCGTGGATCGCAGCTGCGCGATGTACGACTCGGACGCGACCATCCACGCCAGCACGTCATTCCATGCGTGCTCGTTGGCCGATGGCACGTGCGTGCTGGTGGATGCCGGTTCCATCCGGACATGTTCGGCGCTGGAGGACGCCGATCACATGGGGTCCACACCGCATCTTCAGGGCTGGATCAGCCCACGCCGGACCGCGTAGCGGGTGAGCTCGACCCGGTCACGCATGCCGAGCTTGTCGAGGATGTTCTGGCGATGCCGCTCGACGGTCTTGATGCTGATGACGAGCGTCGCCGCGATCTCCTTGGAGCTGTTGGCCTCGGCGATGAGCTTGAGCACCTCGAGCTCGCGCGGCGTCAGGACGTCGAAGTCGTGCGCGCCGCCGCGATCGATGTAGTCACGCACGAGCGACGAGAGGGCCGAGGGGTACAGGAACGAGTCGCCACGCATCACCGACCGGCAGGCATCCACGATGTCGGTGTCGGCGCCCGACTTGAGCACGTATCCGGACGCACCCGCGCGAAGCGACTCGAAGAGGAACTGCTCGCTGTCATACATCGACAGCATCAAGATGCGCAGCTCGGGTCGGCGCTTGTGCAGCTCGACGACGGCCTGGATGCCGGTCATGCGCGGCATCGAGACATCGAGGATCGCGAGATCCACGTCGTCCTGCAGTGCGCGCTCGACGGCGGCCGCGCCATCCTGGGCCTCGGCGATGACGGTGAGGTCATCCTCGTTGTCGAGGACCTTGCGCAGGCCGGCGCGCACGATGCCGTGGTCGTCGGCGATCAGGATGCGGGTCACGAGCGGAACGGTCATGGTGATTCGACCGCGTCGAGGCGTTCGATCGGCAGCTCGAGTCGAACCTCGGTCCCACCGGACCCGGTCGACTGGATGGCGAGCGTCGCGCCGATCAGCAGCGCGCGTTCGCGCATGCTGCGCAGCCCACCGGCCTGCTCATCATCGGGCTCGATGCCGACGCCATCGTCTGTGATGCGCAGGACGATGTCGTGTCCTGGCATCGCGAGCGAGACGCGGACGTGCCGTGCATCGGCGTGGCGTGCGACGTTGGTCAGGCTCTCCTGCGCGATGCGATACAGCGCGAGTTCGACGTCGCCGTCGACGGTCGGCAGGTCGCGGGCGAAATCTCGCTCGACCACGGCGCCGGTGGTGCGCTCGAACGTCGAGCACAGCTCGCTGAGGGCGCTGACGAGCCCGAGCTCCTCGAGCATCTGGGGTCGCAGCGCCTGGGAGATGCGACGTACCTCGTCGAGGGCGCGGCGTGCGCTGGCGACGGCGGGGGCGAGGTCCATCGCGGTGCCGGTCTCCGTGGCCGCGTCGAGCTCCAGCAGCACGGCGGTCAGCAGCTGGCCGACCTCGTCGTGGAGGTCGCGTGAGATCGCGATGCGTTCGGCCTCCTGGGCCTGCAGCATCCGTCGACCGCTCTGTTGCCGCTCGCCCTCGAGACGGTCGAGCATCTGGTTGAAGGAACGGACGACACGACCGATCTCATCGCCGTGCTCGACCTGGAGTCGCTGTCCCGGGCGCAGCAGGTCGACGACCTCCATGCGGTCGGCGAGGCGCTGCAGTGGTTGGATCGCGCGCCAGAGCACGAGCGCGTTGATCGCCAGCACCAAGCACAGGCTGATGACGACGGTGACTGCCTCGTGTGGTGCGATCGGCGCGCTGATCGTCACTGGCGAGAAGAGCAACAGCAGCGCGACCAGCATGAACAGGGCGGCGTCGAGGACGAAGACCCGCCAGAAGAGGGAGATGGGGCGAAGGCCGGACACTCCGGCAGTCTAGAGCGGCCCCGTGACGACGGTAGCTAGCCGAACAGCGTGGGGTCGGTGCCCTCGAGCGGTGGGGCCAGCCACGGGTCCGGTGCCAGGTGCGGGTTCGCGTACGGCGAACTCGGCGTGGTGACCGGTGGAGGAGTGGGCGGCGTCGAGGGCGGGACCTGCCCGAGCCAGCCACCATCGCGGGCGTCGCCGGGCGACTCGTGGCCGGTGGGCGGCGGCGGCGTGTCGCCGAGGACAGTGGACACGCGGGGGCTGACGTGAGGGATAAGCATCGTGCCTGCATCTCGGCTGCCGCGCGGTCGCTTGATCGCCGTGCCTCGCTGGGTGGGCCACTGTGGCCGCGGCGACGGCCTCGATAGGCTCCAGCGCATGACCGACCATGCTGATCCCTTCTCGATCGAAGCCATCCGTGAGCGCACGGCGATGGGCGCGCTGGGCATCGACCTCGTCGAGGCGAGCGCCGAGCGTGTCGTGCTGACGTGTGACGTGGGTCCGAAGGTGCACCAGCCGTACGGCTTCCTGCACGGCGGCGTGAGCGCGCTGATCGCGGAGACCGGCGCGTCGATCGGCGCCGGCATCGCGGCGGGTGACCAATTCCGTGCCTTCGGCATCGAGATCAACGCGAACCACGTGCGCCCCGTGCGCGAGGGTGTCATCACCTCGACGTCGACGCCGATCCGCCAGGGTCGATCGATCGCCGTCTGGGACACGCGCATCGAGACCGCCGACGGCAAGCTGGTCTGTGCCTCGCGCTGCACGATCGCGCTGCAGCCGATCGAGGGCTAGTTCGCGATTTCCTCGCCGATCGCGGCGACGGCAGCATCGATCTCGGCGGGGGTGTTCCAGCAGCCGAAGCTGAGCCGGATGCGGTCGGGGCCAAGGTTGCGGATGCTGATGCCCTGCGCGTCGAGCGCCACGGCGATCGAGTCGGCGGTGCCGGCGCCGACGTCGACGCAGAGCAGGTGCTCGGCGCCCATGAGCGCGGTCTCGTCGATGAAGCTCGCGAAGTGCATGCGGGCCCGTGCGTTGAGCGCCTGGCCGTGTGCGCGCGCCCGCCAGAGGCCGACGTCCTCGACCAGCCAGCCGACGCTGTTGGCGAAGCCCGCGAGCGGGGCCATCGCTTCCTGGCTGGATTCGAAACGGCGACCATCGGCGACGATCGGCGAGGTCAGCGGCTGGGTGTAGTCCTCGACCTGCATGCCGCTGCCGAAGGTGGGAAGCCACGCCTCGGGATCGATCAGCGCGAGCCCGCCGCTGCCGTTGGGGCCGCAGGGCCACTTCTGGCCGCTGACGGTGTAGGCATCCCAGCCGTCGCTGGGGTCGACCTTGAAGACGCCGGCTGACTGTGCGCCGTCGACGATCAGGCGGCAGCCGTCCGGCAGCGCATCCCGCAGCTCGCGCAGCGGCGCGACGCGACCTGTCACCCACGAGACGTGGCTGACGACGATCGCTCGAGTGCTCGCGTCGACATGCCGCAGCATCGATTCGACGAAGGCCGCGTCGCCCTCGACCCACGGCGCGATGCGCAGCTCGACCCCGCACCGGGCGATGACGTGGCGCAGCGGCACAAGCACGCCCATGTGCTCCTCGTCGGTCGTGACGATCGAGCCGCTGGCATCGAGCTCCAGGCCCCAGAGGCAGACGTTGATCGCCTCATGGGTGGTGTGCATGAGCGCGACCTGCTCGACGCCGACGCCGGTCAGCGAGGTCAGCGCGCTGCGCGCCGCCAGCTGGAGCTGGGTCAGCCGTGGCCACAGGTCGGGGTCCTGGCGCTGTTCCACGTCCCGGCGCAGCTGCTCGGCCATGACCTCGCCGGTGCGGCGCGGAAGTGGTCCGAGCGTGCCGGCGTTGAGGTAGTTCGCGGCGGTGGCCGCGGGCAGCTCGGCGCGGATGATCTCGAGCTCGTCGCTCGAGATCGGCGAGATGAACGGCAGCCGGGTCACGGCGCCTCGGGCCCGAGCGAGGAGCAGAAGGAGTCGACGGTCTGGAAGCCGACGCGCTCGTAGAGGCGCACGGCGGGCTCGTTCGTGGTACCGACGCGGAGCGTGACGTGCTCGCTCTCGCTCATCAGCCAGCCACAGAAGGCGGTCAGCGCACGGGTCGCGCGGCCCTTGCCGCGCAGCTCGGGATCCACGTAGAGGTCGCCGAACATCGATGCGGTGGGGGTCTTGGCGATGAGCTGGGCGGTGAAGGCGCAGGCGCCGTCCTCCATCCAGATCGCGACGCCCTGCAGCTGCACGGCGCGCGTGACGGCCTCGGCCAGCTCGCGATAGAGGCGGCTCTCCGGCCCGACCGGGATGCCGTACTCCTCTTCGAGCGCGCTCGCGCGCACGCGCACGAGGACCTCGAGGTCGCCCTCGGTCGCGACGCGCAGCGGAATCGCCTCGAGCGGGAAGCGCAGGTCGCCGCGGCCGATCGCCATGAAGTGCTCCGGCCGCTCGCGGCGCGGCGAGCGCGCATGCTGCACGAAGGTCCGCACGTCAGCGATGCGTCCGGCGATGACGAGCTTGGGATCGAGGTCGCCGACACGTTCGGCGATCGCTGTCAGGCCGGCGACCGTGCCGCCGACGCTCATCGCGAGCCCATCGTCGATCGCCGCTGCCTGCACCGCGTCGCCGTCGCGTGCGAGCCAGACCTTGGGCTCATCGGGCTGGAGGAGGGCGATCGATGCGAAGTCGGTCCAGGCGAGTGGTTGGGCGCTGGCAAACGCCGCAAGTGCGGCCGCGTCCTGCTTGCCTGCAACGCTCACATCCAACTCGGTCATGGAGCAACCCTACCGGCCGGGGCGGCCGACGCGTGAACCCACGTGCCAGCCGCGGCGATTCGGGGTAGTGGGGGAGGAGACATGCACGAACACACGATCGATCTGGTGGAAGCTCCGTGAAGCGAATTCCGCTGTGGGTGAAGCTGCTCGCCGTCATCGGCGTGCTGGCTGGTGCATGCGTGGGGCTGGCCTTCGTTCCGACGGGCGAGGTCGCCTATGCGCCGGTGGAGCCCATCAACATGGATGGCCGGATCAAGGTCACCGGCGCTGCGGCGGAGCGGCTCCAGGGGGAGCTCTACCTCGTCGGCGTCACCGAGCGTCGCGTCAACCTGCTCCAACGCCTGCTGCTCGACGTCGGTGACCCGAAGGTCGACTTCGGCCCCGAGCCGCCCGACACGCCGGCATCCGGGCCTGCGCCACGTGACGTGCAGTCGATGGACGACGCCAAGCGACTCGCTGCCGCGATCGCGCTCGACCTCAAGGGGGAGCGCGTCGACTGGTCCGGAACCAGCGCCGTCGTCGCCCGCGTGGCGGCAGACGGTCCCGCAGCCCGGCAGCTGCAGGCCGGAGACATCCTCGTCAGCGTGAACGGCGTGGCCGTCGACAACGGCGTCGACGCCGGCAAGCTGATCAACTCGCGCCCACCGGGGACACAGATGCTGTTCGGCATCCGACGCGCCGCCGAGCCGCTGCAGGTCCGCATCGCCACCGTTGCTCCGCGGCCGACCGACACGCTGATCACCTCGCGCGTGGGGATGGAGCTCGACACGCTCGGCCTCAAGATCACGCTGCCTGCCAACCGCAACGTGGAGATCGATTCAGGGGAGGTGGTGGGCCCGAGCGCCGGCCTTGCCTTCGCGCTGTACATCTTTGACTCGCTCGAGGACCGCGAGGACCTCCTGCGCGGACGTCACGTCGTCGCCACGGGGTCGCTCACGCCCAACGGCTTCGTGCAGCCAGTGGGCCGGATCCGCCAGAAGGCGATCTCCGCACAGCTGGCGAACCGCGACATCTTCCTCGTGCCGGCAGCGAACGCCGCGGAGGCGCAGGAAGCGGTGCGCGCACAGTGCGGTGAGCAGGCCCAGTGCGTGCGTATCGTCGGTGTCAGCAGCGTCAAGGATGCGGTCGCCGCACTCAAGCTCAACGACGAGCAACTCGGCGTCCGGCTGGCCAGCAACGCAGCTTCATAACAGATCCGCGTCACTATTTCGACGGTTCGACATGAATGTTTTTTATCCGCTCTTTGCGGGTTTTTTCCCGTTTCACGTACTTCCGGCAGGGTCCGGTATCTGATTGAGTAAGCGGGTGGTGAACGCCGGGCCGGGCTCCCCCAGCTAGATCAAGTCGAGCCTGGCGTTCTTGGGAATTTTTTTGTGGGTTCATACCCGAGGTGGGTGTTTCGTCGTGCCGTCAGAGCAGGGTGTGCGTGAGCGTGCTGCTATATGTCAGGACTGCTGGTTCTGGCGCGAGATGAGTTGTGCGCTGCCGGATCCGGCCAGCGCCGCCTGTGCCAACCGTCGGCCGGTGCGCGGTCGCCAGGCCCAGCCTGCCATCGCCCAGCCCGCCGTCGCACAGACCCCGATGGCCCAGCTCGAGGTGGCGCTCGCCCAGCAGCCTGCCCCGTTCTCGGATGCGTCGCCCGAGGCAACCTTCTCGCTCGCGCAGCTGCGTGACCAGCCCGCGTCGGTGCCCGGCATCGTCCAGGCCCAGGGTGAGCTGATCCAGCACGTCCGCACGACGCCGCCGAGCTTCCGTGAGATCCGATCGGGCCGCGCCGCCGCTGCAGCGCGCATGCCCGTGGCCGAGGTTCGCATCGCGATCGCCGACCTCGACAGCCAGCCCGCACTGCCCGGCATGGAAGGGCTCGTCGAGCGCGTGCGTCAGCGCACCGCTGCGCGGCTCTCGCATGCTGCTGCGAGCCGGGCGACGCCCTCGTCGATCTGATCGACCGGGGGACTGCTGAAGGCGAGGCGCGCGTAGTCGCCGCAGTCCGCGCCGAAGCTTGATCCTGCGACGAAGCTTACGCCGAGCCCCGTCGCACGCGACAGCACGTCCGTGGCATCGAGCCCGTCGGGCATCCGCACCCAGATGAAATAGCCGCCGCGGGGCGCCGTGAAGGTGGCCTCCGGCAGGTGTCGCGCGAAGGCGTCGACGATCAGCGAGCACCGCTCGGCGAGCATCGAGCGTGCACGATCGACGTTCCCCTGGAAGGCTCCGGCCTCGAGGTACGCGTCGACCGTTGCCTGGCCGAGGAAACTCGCCGAGATGTAGGTGTCGTTCGCGAGCGTCGCGACCTCGAGCGCGAGGTCCTGCGGCAGCACCAGCCAGCCGACGCGTACGCCTGGCGCGATCGTCTTGGAGAAGGAGCCCGAGAACGCGACGGGCGCGTCGCCACGGCCCGCGAACAGGCCTTGGGGCGCCGGCTCGTCGAAGTGGAGGACGCCGTACGGATCATCCTCGAGCAGGAGCACGCCGGAGCGCTTGGCGACGTCGATCACCGCAGCGCGCCGAGTTACGTCGAGCGTCGCGCCGGAGGGGTTCTGGAAGGTCGGGATCAGGTAGGCGAGGTCCGCACCAGCAGCGCAGGCCTCTGCGAACGCCGCAACGTCGATGCCGTCGGGATCGAGCGGCACGGGGACGACCTCGATGCCGAGCCGGCGCAGGATGAGCAGCGGACGGTCATAGGTCGGCTGCTCGACGATCACGCGAGCGATGCGGCCTTCGGCGGCGGCGCGGCGGGCGATCACCTGCGCGAGCAGCGCGAAGCCCTCGAGCGAGCCAGTAGTCACGACCACGCGGGCGACGTCGACCTCATGCTGCGCGGCGAGGCGCGCGCGGAGCGGATCCCAGCCGGCGCCGGTGCCGTAGGAGAGGAGCTTGACGGGGTCCTGCTCGAAGGCGCGCTGCGACGCGACGCGCAGGTCTTCGATCGGGAGCATCTCTGGAGCGGGCACGCCGCGTGCGAAGGCAATCGTCTGCATGGCCTGCTTCTCACCCCCCGGGCCCGCCCTGAAACGGATCTCGACGGATGTTGAAATTGGTGCTTGACGGATTCTGGGCGCCGTCGTACAACGGAAAGGATGCAGACTCGGACCTCCTTCGTACGCGCCCAGCCGGGCGACGTACGACCCCACAACCTCCATGCCCCCACGAACCAGGCCACCGGCGGTGCTACGCCCGCTGAGTTCCTGAGCCGTGGGCCGCTCGCTGCGCGTGCGCATCGGCTGTTGGGGCTGGGTCCGGTCGGCGCTGCCCGCCTCGGGCAGGCACAGCCGGCGTTGATCGCATCCTTCGGCGGTGACGTCTCGTCATGGCAGCAGCTGGGCGCTCCGTGGATCGCGTCGCGATCCTTGGCCCGCCCCTCCGACACGCTCGCCTCGCAGTCCTCGGTGGGCTGGCTGCTCGCCAACCCCCAGGGCCGCTAGGCCACTTCCGACATCTCGCCGCTCCTGTCTGCGTCCTAGATCGTGTGCGACCGAGCGGTGCAATAGAGCGGTGCAACCGTGCGTCCAGCCGTGCGCTGAGCGGGGCGTGGATGACCCGCTGAGCGCACGCGTCGCGATCTGCGATGCATCGGTGCGGTGAGCGGTCCATGGATGTCCCGCTGGCCGCACTGATGTGTGGTCGATCAGTGCCCGTGCGGGACTGCCGCGTGGGCTGCAGCTGCGGCTGCGGCGGTCTGCCCACCGCCGGCGGCTGCCGGCGCCGCGGCCGTCGTCACTGCGACGGGTGCGGTGCCGCCGAGCGGCGTTGCCACGAGGGGCTTGGGTGCCGCGGTCTGCGCGGGGATCCCACCGCCACCGGTGATGCCCTGGAGTGCGGTCACGAGCGCCTGAAGGGCGAGCACGACCTGCTGGAGTGCTGCCGCCACGCCGGCCGGGAGGCCGTTCGCGGTCGGGCCGCCGAGCTGGCCGACGGATCCCTTCGCATCGTCCATGCCGGAGCAGCCGGCCATGCCGCCGCCGCTGGCCGTGCCGGCCTCTGCGGGAGCGGTGGAGCCGGTCGAGACGCCGGGCATCGACATTGCGGTGGTACCGCCCGCGCCGCCGGCCATCGTGTAGCTCTGCGTCGGTGCGCCGGTCTTCGTCTCGGGCTTGCCGTCCCCCTTGGCGCCAGCGACTGCGGTGACCGCAGCCTGGAGCACGGGCGGCGTGTTGAGGCCCTTGAAGGCGCCCTTGCCCTCGATGTTCGCCTTCTTGGCGTCGCCACCGTCGACGGTGCCGTCGAGCAGCGCCTGATAGATGCGCTGCTGGCGGTCGGCCGAGTTCGAGACGTCGCCCTTGTCGAGACCGATCAGCTTGTTGATGTTCGGCTTCGTCTTGGCGCTCGGATCGATACCCGTGTGGGCGTGGCCACCGGCCATGATGCCCACGGCCTGGATCCCGGTCTGCTGCTGGATCCGCGCTGCGACCTGGTAGACCGCGCGCTCATCCGCGTTCAGGCCGGTCTTGCCGTCCTGGTTGTTGAAGCCATTCATGCGGCCCGCACCGGAGACGGCGTCATCGCCGGCGAGCGCCATCGAGGTCGCGCCATCGAGACCCGCGTCGAGCAGTGACTTGTACATCGGCCATGCGGACTCGGCGTGGTGGGGGCGTGCCCACTCCTCGCCGGTCGCGTCCTTGCCGCTCATCACGACCTGCTTGGCATTGAGGTTCGTGCCGGGCACGGTCGAGTTCGCGTGCGCGCCGGTCTGCAGGCCAGCGGCCGCCATGCCGGGATCGGTCGGTGCGCCGTCGACGCCCATGACGTTGAGCGCCATGCCGAGGATCGAGCCCTGACCGGCGTCCTGCGCCGCGACCATCTTGGCGTAGGTCGCCGGGTCGAAGGTCGAGATGTAGCCGGCCGCGTTGTAGGCCTGGATCTGCTTGACGTAGCTGAACGGCTGGCCGGTGCTGGCGTCCTTGAGGACACCCATCGTCGGGAAGAAGTTCGCATCCGTGACGGAGTAGTTGTTCTGCTTCTTGTCGTCAGCGTTCTGCTTGCGGCCCTTGATGCCGCCGAAGCCGTCGCCGTCGGGAATCTTGATCGTCTCGGCCTTGCCCTTGGTCACGGTCGGACCATAGGAGCCGTCGACCAGCGTCTGCTGGATCGCGGGCGTCTTCGGCGGGACCTTCGGCATGGCGCCATGGCCACCCGCGCCGGCTGCGGCGGCGTCATGCGCATGACCGCCGCCAGCTGCAGCAGCAACCTGGGTCGTCGACTTCTGCACCGGAGTGCCGAACGCGCCGCCGACGGCGTTCTGTGTCGGCATCTTCGCGTATCCGCCGCCGTTGGCAGCTGCAACCTGATTCGTTCCGCACATGGGGTGTGCTCCTCGTCCCGTAGTGCTGCATCGGGAGTGATCAACCGCCGTGGTCCAGAGTGTCCAGTTCCGGTAGCAGTGTTCGATGCAGACGTGTCCCACGACCAAGGTGCAACGGATCCTGAAAAAACACAAGGGTTCGATTAAGACGGGAGGAGGGCGAATGCACTGCGGGCGCCTCCCGAAGGAAGCGCCCGCAGCCAGATCCACGTGTCGATGCCGTTTGTCAGGCAGGAACGGTGACCCCGCGTGCTTCGGCGACGAGCAGCGCGACGGCCGTGGGGTTCTTGCCCACCTTGACGCCAGCAGCCTCGAGCGCGGAGACCTTGCTCTGCGCCGTGCCGGAGTTGCCGCTGATGATCGCGCCGGCATGGCCCATGGCCTTGCCTTCGGGGGCGGTCAGGCCCGCGATGTAGCCGATGACCGGCTTGGTGACGTGGTCACGGATGTACTCGGCCGCGAGCTCTTCCTCGTTGCCGCCGATCTCGCCGACCATGACGATCATGTCGGTGTCCGGGTCCGCCTCGAAGAAGGCGAGCGCGTCACGATGGTTCGTGCCGACGATCGGGTCGCCACCGATGCCGAGGATGGTCGACTGACCGATGCCCAGGTCGGAGAGCTCCTTGCCGAGCTGGTAGGTGAGCGTGCCGGAGCGCGACACCAGACCGACCGAGCCGGGGGTGAAGATGTGGGCCGGCATGATGCCGACGTTCGCCTCACCCGGCGTGCAGATGCCCGGGCAGTTCGGACCGACCAGCGTCGCGCCGGCAGCCTTCACGTAGTGGTAGGCCAGCAGCATGTCGTGCGCCGGGATGCCCTCGGTGATGCAGATGATCGTGCGGATGCCCGAGTCGACTGCCTCGTAGATCGCGTCGACCGCGAAGCGCGGCGGCACGAACAGCAGGCTGGTGTTCGCATCCTGCTCGTCGACGGCTTCCTTGATCGTGTCGTAGACCGGGATGCCTTCGACGTCCTGGCCACCCTTGCCAGGCGTGACGCCGGCGACGACGTTGGTGCCGTACTTACGGTTGTTGAGCGCGTGGAACGAGCCCTCGCGTCCGGTGATACCGGAGACGACGAGCCGTGTTTCCTTGCTGACGAGAATTCCCATGGTGTGTCAGTCCCTTCAGGCCGTGACGGTGGCTGAGCTGGCGAGGCGCACGGCCTCGGCCGCGGCGTCGAGCATGGTGGAGGAGATGGAGACGTTCGGCAGGTTGGCGTCAGCCAGCAGCTGGAGGCCTTCCTCGCTCGCGGTTCCATCGAGGCGCACGACGATCGGCACGCGAACGTCGAGCTCGCCGAGGGCCGTGATGATGCCCTTGGCCACCTCGGTGCAGCGGGTGATGCCGCCGAAGATGTTGAACAGCACCGACTTCACCTTGGGATCGGAGAGGATGATCTCCAGGCTCGCCACGATGCCGTCGGCGGTCGCGCCACCCCCAACGTCCAGGAAGTTCGCCGGACGTCCGCCGGCCTGCTGGATCACGTCGAGGGTGCTCATGACGAGGCCAGCGCCGTTGCCGAGGATGCCGACCTCACCGTCGAGCTTGACGTACGTGACGCCCTTCTCGTGGGCCATCTGCTCCTGCGGGTCCTGCGCATGCACGTCGCGCATCTCGGCGATGTAAGGATGGCGGAAGAGTGCGTTGTCGTCGACGGAGAACTTGGAGTCGAGCGCCTTGACCTCGCCGGTGGGCGTGATCAGCAGCGGGTTGACCTCGACGAGCATCGCGTCTTCCTCGACGAATGCCTTGTAGAGCTGCAGCATCATCTTGACGACGTCGTTGCGCACGTCGGCGTCGATCTTCGCCTCGAAGGCGAGCTGTCGTGCCTGGTAGGGACGCAGACCCCAGACCGGGTCGACGTGCATCGTCGCCAGCTTCTCGGGCGTGTCCTCGGCGACCTGCTCGATGTCCATGCCGCCCTCGGTGGAGAGCATGAGCAGCGGCTTCTTGGCCGTTCGGTCGAAG
>JAOPYV010000156.1 GCA_025964435.1 Thermoleophilia bacterium
GATCTCCTTGGTCATGCTCTCGATGGCCTGGGCCGCGTCGATCGCCGACTGCTTGTTGACGCCGTAGATCTGGACGGTGCCGTCCTCGCCGATGCCGATCGAGACCGTGTACTCCTCCTCGAGTCCACGGATCGTCTCGCCACCCTTGCCGATGACCATGCCGATCTGGTCCGAGTCGATCTTGACGACCTGGATGCTCGGCGCGTTCTCGTTGATCTCCTCACGCGGCTCGGCGATGGTCTGTGCCATCACGTCGAGGATCGCGAGACGGGCTTCCTTCGCCTGCTGCAGCGCGGACTTCAGGAGGTCGGTGGTGACACCGGTGATCTTGATGTCCATCTGCAGGGCAGTGACGCCCTCGTCCGTGCCAGCGACCTTGAAGTCCATGTCACCGAGGTGGTCCTCGGCGCCCTGGATGTCGGTGAGGATGATGTGGTCGTCACCCTCGACGATCAGGCCCATGGCGATGCCGGCGACGGGTGCCTTGATCGGCACACCGGCGTCCATCAGCGCGAGGGACGAACCGCAGATCGAGCCCTGCGACGACGAGCCGTTGGACTCGAGCGTCTCGGACACCACGCGAATGGTGTACGGGAAGGCCTCGAGGTCCGGCAGCACGGGAACGAGCGCACGCTCGGCCAAGGCACCGTGACCGATGTCACGACGCTTCGGGCCGCGCATGAAGCCGGTCTCGCCGACCGAGAAGGGCGGGAAGTTGTAGTGGTGCATGTAGTACCTGTTGCTCTCAAGCGACAGGTCGTCGATGCGCTGCTCTTCCTTGGTGGTGCCCAGCGTGACGATGCTCAGGATCTGAGTCTCGCCGCGCGTGAACAGGCCGGAGCCGTGCGTGCGTGACGCGACGCCGACCTCGGTGCGGATGTCGCGGATCTCCTTCTCGGAGCGTCCGTCGGGACGGCGCTTCTCGACGGCGATCTTCTTGCGCACCAGGCTCTTGTAGGCCGCGGCGAACGCGGTCTTGAGCGTGCTGCGGGTGAGGTCGTCGTAGCCCTCGTCCTGTCCGCCCGGGAACGGCAGGTTGATCTCGCTCAGGATGCGGCCGAGGAGGATGTCCTTCTTGGCAGCCTTGAGCTCCTTCGAATCCTGCTCGTAGTCGGAGTACTCGCGGAGCGGAGCCTCGAACTGACCCTCGATCGCGGCCTTGGTCTCGCCGACCTGGACCTCGCTGAGGATGATCGCGAGCGTGAGCTGTGCACGGGTGCGCTGCTCGATGTCGGACTGGTTGGACTGGATGGTGATGGCGGGCGACGCGTCGTCGATCAGCGTGTTCTCGACGAACGCGCCTGCGGCGGCGAGGCCGTCGGACTTGACGACTTCGCGGATGCGATCGGCGTAGCGACCGCGGAAGTCCTCGATGACCGCCTCGGTGGTCCACTTGAACTTGCCGACCTTCTCGGCGAGCTCGACCTGCGCGGCGATGACCTTCTTGATCTCGCCGTGGGCGAGCTCGAGTGCCTCGACGAGCGTGTCCTCGTCGACGACCTTGGCGCCGGCCTCGACCATGGTGATGGCCTTGTCGGTACCGCAGACGATCAGGTCCAGCTTGCTCTCGAGCTGGTCCTCCATCGTCGGGTTGACGACGAGCTCACCGTCGAGCAGGCCGATGCGGACTGCGCCGATCGGACCGAAGAACGGCAGCTGGCTCACGAGCAGCGCGGCGCTGATGCCGTTGATCGCGAGGATGTCGTACGGGTTGGACTTGTCCGAGCTCACCACGGTGGCGATGCAGTGGACGTCATTGCGGAAGTTCTTGGGGAAGAGCGGGCGGATCGGGCGGTCGATCATGCGAGCCGTGAGGATCGCCTTCTCGCCGGAGCGTCCCTCGCGGCGGAAGAATCCACCGGGAATCTTGCCTGCTGCGTAGCTCTTCTCTTCGACGTCGACCGTCAGCGGGAAGAAGTCGGTGCCGGGTCGCGGATGCGCCGCGCCGGTCGCAGTGGCGAGCACCTGGGTGCCGCCCTGGGAAACGAGTACGGCGCCGCCGGCCTGCTTGGCCAGTCGTCCCGTCTCGAACGTGATGTCGGCAGAGCCGACGGAGACCGACACGGTGGTCGGATCCATGGTGAGTGTTGCCATTCTGATTGCTGTCCTCTTCTACGTCGTCCTGCCGCTGGCCCTCTGCCAGCGCGCAGGCATCATCTACCGCGCGCCTGCTTCCGAGCAGGTCTCTGGGTGATGGGTGCCTCGTGTGTTGACGGCCACGTCCTGTGACACGCCCCCGAACGGATTCGGGCCGGACCTTCGATCTCCTGTACATCAGGGTCGAATGTCCTCGCCAGCGATTCTAGTGCACTCGCACCATCCGTGCACCGATCGGAAGAACGAACGACCCCGGCGAAGTGCCGAGGTCGTTCGTCCGAGACTGGATGTGGCGCTGGACTACTTGCGGAGGCCGAGCTGCTTGATGAGCGTTCGGTAGCCTTCGAGGTCCTTCTTGGCCAGGTAGTCGAGCAGGCGGCGACGCTTGCCGACGAGCATGAGCAGGCCACGGCGTGAGTGGTGGTCGTGCTTGTGCGTCTTGAGGTGATCCGTCAGGTACGTGATGCGGGCGGTGAGGAGGGCGACCTGGACTTCCGTGGCGCCGCTGTCGTTCGTGCCCTTGCCGTACTTCTTGACGATCTTGGCGGTATCTTCCTTGGTGAGCACCGGAGTGTCCTTCTGTGGTGATGTCGCCGCGTGCCTGCGCCCTGCCTACCGGTGCGGTGAACAGGGCCCGGGTACGGGCCGTTCCCGGAAGTGTAGACGAAATGCGGATGGCGTGTCACCGTCGATCTGCACTCCTTAGCCCACGAACGGTCACACGGTTGCAGCGTTTTTCGTAATATGTCGCCTGGTACAGGTGGCTCATCACCTCCGGACCGTCCGTATAGCTCGACAGAGAGCGTCGAATTGCAGACCGCAATCGAAATCATCGCGCGACTCGGCATCCCACTGCTGGTCGCCATGGCCGTCGCCACCATCCTGGTGTGGCGTCGCACCCGCTGCGATACGGCGCGGCTCCTCGCATTCGCGATCTCGGTCTTCACGGTCGGCACGCTGCTGGGCTACCTCCCGTGGGCCGTCGGTGACAACCTGCTCGCCGCATTCATCTCGAAGTTCCGCTTCCTGATGACGCTGTCGTTCCCCTACCTGCTCCTGCGCTTCGCCAACGCGTTCCAGCCCGTCCCGCGGTGGCTCATCCACGCCGCCACCGCCGGCCTGGTGGCGATCTCCGTGTATGTCGTCTTCCTGCCCGCGAACTTCGGGTCGCCGACGATCGACACGGACGCGCCGGCCGTGAAGTATGCGCTCAACGCGGTGATCTTCTGGCTCCTGATCGTCATGCCGATCGCCGCGATCTGCCTGTTCCGAGCGGGACGCGGGCAACCCGGCGTGGCACGGCGCCGCATGCGGATGCTCGGCACGGCGACGCTCATCATGTTCACCGCGTACCTGTCCGCATTCCTCTCACCGGATTACGCGGCGACCTACGTGCGGCTGTATTCGTACATCACCGTCGACGTCGCTGCCGTCGCGTTCTACATCGGCTTTGCCCCGTCAGCATCCTTGCGCACGCGATGGCGGCGCGAGGAAGAACGTGAGCTGCGTGCGGCGACCGCCGCCCTCATGTCGGCGACGAGCCGCAATGAGGTGCTCGAAGGATTTCTCCCCAAGGTCGTGCGCCTGGTCGGTGCCAGCTCCGCCGCGCTGGTGCGGGACGACGGCACCGTGGCGAGCGTCGAGGGCATCCCCCACGAGGCGGCCGCAGCGATGGTGCTGGCAGCGAGCGGCGATACAGGGGCGGAGGTCGAGATCGAACGCTCCGGCATCCCGTACTCGCTCACGAAGGTCCCGTTCGGCACGGAGTGCATCGCACTGCTGACGACGCCTGTCACACCCCTGCTTGGTGAAGAGGAGCTGGAGCTGCTGCAGTGGCTGGGCGTGATCGTCGAGCTGGCGCTCGAGCGCTGCGAGCGCATGGAGGAAGAGCGCGCGGTCACCGATCGCCTCCGCGAGGTGGACCGGCTCAAGAGCGAATTCGTGCAGATCGTGGCGCACGACCTGCGCTCGCCGATGACGGCGATCGGGGGCATGGCCGCGACGATGCGCGCGCACTGGACGGAGTTCGACGAGCAGAAGAAGCTCGAGTTCCTCGGTCACATCGACACCTCGACCCACCGGATGGCGGAGCTCGTGGTGGACGTGCTCGACGTCGCTCGGATCGAGTCGGGCGAGCTGAGCTTCGAGATGACGCCCTTCGACCTGGGCGACCTCGTGCGCGCCGCCGTCGACGAGTTCCGCGCCAGCGACGGCGACCGGCCGATCGACCTCAGCTCCCCCGGGCCGCTGCCCGACATCCTGGGCGACCCGCTGCGCAACCGCCAGGTCATTGACAACCTGCTGTCGAATGCGTGGAAGTACTCGCCCGAGCATGAACCCATCCGGGTCGCCATCGCACACAACGATGGTGAGCTGGTGGTGTCAGTGCGCGACTACGGTGCGGGTATCGACGTGCCTGACCAGCAACGCATCTTCGAGAAGTTCGGGCGCGCGACCGACGGGTCGGGCCCGAACGGGCACGGGACTGGGGCTCTACATCTGCAAGGCGATCGTCGAGGCCCAGGGCGGGCGCATCTGGGTCGACAGCACGCCAGGTGAAGGCTCGACCTTCAGCTACAGCGCGCCGACGGTTCGTGAGGAATCGAGCGTCGCCGGGTCAGCTCGCCCGGTAGGCGCCTGACACGTCGCCGAACGAGCGACTGCTGTCGGCGCTCGGCGCCAGCATCGCGCGGCGCTGTTCGAGCAGGGCCAGCTGCTCATCCTTCGTGGCAGCGGCGGAGCCGCGCGTGCCGAGGTCCGAGATGTCGATGCCGCCCGCGTCGCTGCCGATGTCGGAGCGATCCTTGCCGGCCAGGATGTCGGAGATGCGCTCCATCGACAGCTGCACGCGGGCCTGCAGTCGCTCGAGCAGGTCGATCTGCTCGCGCGAAAACTTCGCCGCGGCCGGGTCGGAGCGCTCGAGGCCCGGCAGCGCCTCGCTGCGGACGCGGATGCCCTCCTCCAGCCGGCCGAGCATGCCGGCCGCGCCGGTCAGGTAGGCGGGCGCGGTGCTCGCGATCTCCGTGGCGCTCGCGGCGTCGGTCGGAGTGCCGACGGCGAATGCAGTGTCCATCGCAGCGCCCATCGAGGAGTCGATGGTCGTCGGTGCGGCGGCGGCGTACGGGGTGGTCGAGGAGCCCAGCGGGTTCGAGAAATTGCTCAGCATGTCGGCGTGCCTTCCAGTGGGGAACGGGGTGCCGCGCCTTGGGGGGTGCGGCTGGTCCGGTTCGTGGCTCCGCGGAAGGCGGGAGCGGCGGTACGGGTCGATCGTCACATGGGTCGCGGCACCCCGCAAGGGGGTACCGACTCAGGCGTTCGCGGCGCGCGCCTCGATGCCGGCAAGGACATCGACGAGATCCTGCTGCATGCAGGCGATGAGGTCCTCGAGCGTGTCGAAGGTGCGCTGGCCCCGGATGTGCTCCGCGAAGGTGACGTGGAGCTGCTCGCCATAGAAGTCCGGACCCTCGTAGCCGATCAGGTGGACCTCGACGGTGCGCGGCGGGTGCGGCTGGTCGGACGTGAACTGTGGGTTGGTACCGACGCTCGTGGCGGCGGGCCAGGATTCGCCCTGCAACGTCGCGATGCCGCCATACACGCCATCTGCCGGCACGAGCCGGGTCGGCTGGATCGCGAGGTTCGCTGTGGGCATGCCGAGCTCACGGCCGCGCCGCGCGCCATGCTCCACAGCGGCGGCGACGTCGTAGTCGCGACCGAGCAGCTGGGATGCGAGGCGCACCTCACCTCCGACGAGCAGGCGACGGATGCGGCTGGAAGAGACCGGCTGGTTGCCGTCGACGAGCAGGTCGCAGACCTCGACGCCGATGCCGTGGGCCGCGCACAGCTCGCGCAGGATCTCGACGTTGCCGGCTGCGCGACGGCCGAAGCGGAAGTTGTGGCCGACGACGATCGCGGCAGCGCCAAGCTCCTCGACGAGCCAACGATCGACGAACTCCTCGGGCGTCAGGCGTGCCAGCGCGTCGGTGAAGGGAATGACCTCGACGCGGTCGGCGCCGGCCGCGGCGAGCATCTCCACCCGCTCGTCGATCGAGCACAGCAGCGGCGGTGCACCTCCCGCGACGACGGCACGCGGGTGCGGGTCGAAGGTGGCGGCGACGACGGGGCGTCCGGTCGGCGCGGCCGCGCCGCGCGCGAGGTCCAGCATCGACCTGTGGCCGCGGTGGACGCCATCGAAGGTTCCGACTGCGACGACGGGCGAGGTATCGGTGAGGTGGTTCACGCTTCGGATCCTTGCACGGCATCGACGGGCGCGGGGTCCACGAGGACGGTTCGCGGCTGGAGCATGCCGTCCGGCAGCAGCTCGCCGAGGGCAGCGAGGGTGCCGTCCTCGGTGACGAGCGCCACGTCGGAGCCCGTCGAGATCGCCACCGCGGCGAGCGTGGCGTCGGTCGCCAGGATGCGGCGCCCCTGCACGATCGACTCCAGGTCGACCGGGCCCAGCTGCATCCGCGGCATGTCCCCCAGCAGCTCGATCGCATCGCGCATCACGTCGAGCGTGACGTCGTCCGGCACGATCGACTCCTCGGTGCTCCACTCGCCGATCTCGGTGCGCCGCAGCTCGTCGCACAGGGCGGGGCATCCCACGGCTTCACCAAGGTCGCGCGCGAGCGCTCGCATGTAGGTGCCGGTGCCGCAACGCACGTCCAGCACGACGCGTGGAGAGCCGCCTGCCGCAGCAACCTCGGGCTGCCACTCGACGATCTCGATCGAGGTGATGCGGACGGGTCGTGGTGGAATGACGACCGTCTCGCCATTGCGGACGCGTGCGTACGCGCGCTTGCCGTCGATGTGCAGCGCACTGACGGCGGGCGGCACCTGCTCGGTCGATGCGGCCAGCTCCTCCAGCGCCCGGGTCACGGCCGCGAGCGTTGGCGCGGGCGCATCGCTCGCCGTCAGCTCGCCTTCGATGTCATCGGTGGTGCTCGACGCGCCGAAGCGGATGCCGACCAGGTAGCGCTTGTCGTGGCCGACCACGAACGGCATCAGCTTCGTCGCCTTGCCGATCAACACGAGCAGCAGGCCGGACGCGAACGGGTCGAGCGTCCCGCCGTGGCCGGCCTTCGTCCCTCGGCGTCCACGGAACCCGAGCACCTTGCGTACGCGCTGCACGGCGCTGTGTGAGGACGGCCCAACGGGCTTGTCGATGAGGTAGAACCCGTGCATCGCAGGCGGGGTGTCAGCTGGCGGCGATCTGCGCCCGCACCGCGGCATCGACCCGTGCGAGCACGGTCTCGAGGTCGTCGGTCGTATTGAACCCGGCGGCCTGGCGATGCCCGCCACCGTTCCAGGATCGGGCGATGATCGAGACGTCGAGGTCCTCCCGCGTCGTGCGCAGGCTGCCCTTGCGGCCAAGTCCGTCGGACGGGTCCAGGTCGCGCAGGAAGAGCGCCACGGACGTCCCGGCGACGCTGCGCAGTGCATCGACGATGCCTTCCGCGTCATCCTCGGTCGCGCCCAGCAGGTCGAAGTCGTCCTGGGTCAGGTGCGTGGCGACGATCAGGCCGTCCTCGGTGCGCACGGCGCTGCGGAGCGCCGTGCCGAGCAGCTTGGTCCGCGCCCAGCCGACGCTCTCGAAGATGCGCGTGAAGACGTCATGGACGTCGACGCCGCTGCGCACGAGCTGCGCGGCGAGCTCGAAGGCGTCGGAGGTCGTGTTGGAGTACTGGAATCGACCCGTGTCAGTGACGAGGCCGACGTACGTCGCGATCGCGACCTCGCGACCGGGCTCGTCGATGCCGAGGTGGCCGGCGAGCTCCCAGACCAGCTGCGTGGTGCAGGCGGCCGAGGCGCGGACGTGGTTGAGGTGACCGAAGTGGGTGTTGTCACCGTGATGGTCGATGTTGAGGATGCGGGTCGCTCGCTCGAACAGCTCCTCCGAGCGCACGCGCGACGCGTTTCCGCAGTCGACGGCAACGAGCAGTCGATCCTCGATGTCCTCGGGCACCTCGCTCGTGAAGTTCGGAGGCGTGATGAAGGCGTACTCGGCCGGCACGACGGGATCGGAGTTGTAGACGATCACGTCCTTGCCGATCGACTGCAACAGCAGCGCGAGCGCGCGGGACGAGCCCAGGGCGTCACCGTCCGGGTTGAGATGCGACGCGACGACGATCTTGTCGGCGGCGAGCAGCTCTTCGGCGATCTGCTCCAGGCCGACGGCCGGGCCGCGGGTCTCGGAGCTGGTGGCGGTCTCGGTCATTCGATCTCTCCAGGCTGATGTTCGCCGTGGCGCAGGATGGATTCGAGTCGCATCGCGCTGTCGGTGGTGTCGTCGTAGATGAATTCGAGCTTCGGCGTGTGGTGGAGCTTGGTGTCCTTGCCGACGGCGCGCTGCAGCAGGCCGTGCGCCGAGCGCAATCCGGCCAGCGAGCGCTCGCGGTCCTCCTCGTCGCCGAGGACACTGACGTACACCTTGGCGTTGTGGAAATCGTTGGCGATGACGACGCCAGTGATGGTGATGAAGCCCAGGCGCGGATCCTCGAGTCGGCCTACGGCCTCACCCAGGACCTGGCGCATGCGCTCGTTGATGCGAAGTTTGCGATCGGACATGACAGGAGCCTACCGGTAACGGTGGGGTTCGCGGCGCGGGAACGCCGTCTATCCCCACGTGCCAGTGGTGCAGACCCGCGAGCCCGGGACGCCAACGCCCTTGGACTTGCTCCACGTCGGGCGCATGCCCGCGCCACAGTTCTTGGTCACGGTGCCGTCGTCCCAGTGCACGAGCTGGAACCAGACGGGCGTGTCACCATCGTTGAACCAGGTGAAGATCTCGTAGCCGTGGACCTCGTCGGTCGGGCCGGGCGAGCCGAACCGTCCGCCGGCCGCGGTGATGCCGTTGATGTCGAACTCGCCCTCGATCTTGCTGCTGCAGCACTTCGGAAGATGCTTGAGCGACGGCTCGAATACATACAGCGGCGAATGCTCGGTACAGCCGGTGTATGTCCCCTCCGACCGCGACGCCGAACAGGCCTCGATCGCCTGCTGGATCATGTGCACGTTGGAGAGCGCCTGGCTCCTGCGCGCGTTGCTCTTCTGGGCCAGGAAGGTCGGCACGGCGATGGCCATGAGGATCGAGATGATGATCATCACGACGAGCAGCTCGATCAGCGTGAAGCCACGCTCGCGGCGAGCCCGAGAACCGGGCGTCGCGGCTCGTGGCTGCTGAAATTCGAACGGCTGCATGTGGCCACCATCGACAGCGCCCCATTTCCCCTTGAATGCAGGAAACTTTTCGATCTCCGATCGAATCCGGTCCGGGTACGAACACGGGGTACGACTGCACGATGGCAGTCGGACCCCGCAGGTCGAATCGACTAGATAACTCCGCTACTTCTGGAAGTAGTTCATTCGTACTCGTCGATCGCCAGAACCGTGCGCTGGCGCACGCTGACATCGAGGTCGGGGCGGGCTTCGAACACCCGCAGCGCGTCGTCGAGCAGGTCCTCCACCGCGCCGCTGCCGCGACCGACGATGCTCACCGCTACCTGGGCGCGCTGCCACTTCTCGTGGTGGTCGACCTCACTCACGGAGAAGCCGGCATCACGCAGGCGCTGCTTGATGCTGCGCAGCGGCTGGCGCTTGTCCTTGAGTGACTGCGACCCCGGAATGAGGATGTCGAGCACCATCAGGCCCGCGAACCCGGACCCGCTCATGTCGCGGACCGGGCTCGCCGCGGCGTAAGCCACGGGCAGGCGAGTGACATTGTCGGAGCGTGTCGGAACATCAAGCATCACCATGCCCTGTTTCGCCCCAATCCGCAAAATCCCTGCCAACTCCCGCATTGGACTCCACCACCCAGGTGTGCCCCACCGCCGCGCAAGTGTGGCGGCTGAGTCTCTCCATACGCGACTGAGCCGCCACACCTCGCACGGCACACTTCGCCACACCTCGCGGCGCGACACCTCGCACGGCACGTGACTGCGCGATCCCGACGCCAACCACTTCCCCACCCCGTAACGACTCAGCGAGCCCGGCGCCGCTCGACCGTTTCCGAAGGGGGCTCTGCCCGGCACGATGCCGGGCAGAGGTCGATGCGGGACGCAGCAGGATGCTGCGTGCATCGACCGGCCCCCTGAGGAAACGCGTCGAGCGGCGCCGGACTCGCCGGCAGTCGCTTGCAGTACTTACGCCTTGGCTGCGATCTCCGTATTCAAGTCACGCTCGACCTCTTCGATGACATACGTCTCCATGACGTCGCCTTCCTTGATGTCGTCGTAGTTCTCGAGGCTGATACCGCACTCGAAGCCCTGGTTGACCTCGCGCACGTCATCCTTGAAGCGGCGGACGGTGTCGACCGTGCCTTCGTAGACGATCGTGCCATCACGCAACAGGCGAACCTTGCTGCCGCGCGTGATCGTGCCGCTCGTGACCATGGAACCGGCGATGGTGCCGATGCGGCTGGCCTTGAAGACCTGGCGGACCTCGGCCTCACCGGTCGACTTCTCGACCTCGTCGGGCGAGAGCATCCCGGACAGGCTGGCCTCGATGTCCTCGCGCAGCTTGTAGATGACGCGGTACGGGCGAACGTCGACACCTTCGTTGACGGCGATCTCGCGGACCTCGGCATTGGCGCGGACGTTGAAGCCGACGATGATCGCGTTGGACGCGCTCGCGAGCATGATGTCGTCCTTCGTGATGGCACCCACCGCGGAACGGATGATGCGCACGCGGACCTCGGCATGCTGGATCTTGCCGAGCTCCTGCTCGATCGCCTCGGCAGAACCGGCCACGTCGGTCTTGACGATGAGGTTGAGGTCCTGGACCTCGCCGTCCTTGATGCGAGCGAAGAGGCTGTCGAGCGTGAGGCCGCGCTGGCGCTTGGCGAGCTCCTCAGCCTTGAGCCGGAAGGCCTTCTTCTGTGCCTTGTCGCGGGCGATCTTCTCGCTCGCGACGACCTGGCAGAACTCACCTGAGGTCGGCACCTCGTTGAAGCCGATGATCTCGACCGGGACGGCCGGGCCGGCTTCCTTGATGCGATCGCCGCGGAAGTCGAGCAGCGCGCGGACCTTGCCGTAGGTCGATCCTGCGACGACCGCGTCGCCGACCTTGATCGTGCCGCGGCTGACGAGCATCGTCGCCACGGGGCCACGGCCCTGGTCGAGCTTGGATTCGATGATGTAGCCGGACGCCTCGGTGTTCGGGTTCGCCTTGAGCTCGAGCACGTCGGCCTGGAGCAGGATCAGCTCGAGCAGTCCATCGAGGTTGATGCGCTGCTTGGCGCTGACCTCGACGACCTCGGTGGTGCCGCCCCATGCGACCGGCTGGAGGTCGTGCTGGGCCAGCTCGGCCTTGACCTTCTCCGGCTGCGCGTTCTCCTTGTCGATCTTGTTGATCGCCACGATGATCGGCACGTCGGCCGCCTTCGCGTGGTCCATCGCCTCGATCGTCTGCGGCTTGACGCCGTCGTCGGCGGCAACCACGAGGATGGCCTCGTCGGTGACCTTCGCACCACGGGCACGCAGCGCGGTGAACGCCTCATGGCCCGGCGTGTCGAGGAAGGTGACGGTCCGGGTCTCGCCGTTCTCGCTCGGCACCTCGACCTGGTACGCACCGATGTGCTGCGTGATGCCGCCCGCCTCGCCCGCGGCGACCTTCGTCTCGCGAATGGCGTCGAGCAGGCTCGTCTTGCCGTGGTCGACGTGACCCATGATGGTCACGACCGGTGCACGGGTGACCATGTCTTCCTCGGCGTCCTCGAACTCCGGGATGACGTCCTCGTCGGCGGAGCTCTTGACGATGATCTCGCGCGGCGGATCGAGCGCGATACCGACCGTCTCGATCTGCTCCATCATCAGCGTCTGCGTGATGGTGACCATCTCGCCGGCCTCCATGAGCGCACGGATGATCTCCGTCGTCGTCACGTGCAGCGCGTCGGCGAGCTCCTTGACGGAGCAGCCTGCCTGCACGGTGACGGGCAGGTCGAAGTCGACGATGACTTCCTCGACGCGGTTGCGCTGCTTGCCACCACGGCCGCCGCGTCCACCACGTCCACCCTGGCCACCACGGCCACGGTTGGCACCGGAGTCGATGACGACGCGTCGGCGCTTGCCGCCCGCTCCGCCTCGACCGCGACCGCCGTCGGCGCCGCCTTCACGACCACCGGGAGCGACACGTGACTTGCGCGAGCCGATGATGCCGGTCTCGCCCTCGCCGGATGCGGCGGCAGCCTCGGTGCCCTTCTTCTTGTCCTTCTTCTTCTCGCCCTTGGCTTCGTCACGCTTGCGCTGCTCCTCGTCGAGCTTCGCCTTCTCGAGGTCGGCGCGACGCTTCGCGGCGAGCTCGGCAACGCGCTGGGAGGCGACCTTCTGCGCACGACGGCGCAGCTCGGCCTCGCTCAGCTTGAGGTCGGCCGCGACGTCGGCGGCCGCCTGCGATGCGGACACCGACGGCTCGTCGATGTCAGCCGGCGCGTTGGCCCTGGCCGTGGCTGCGGCGGCGGCTGCCGTAGCTGCCGAAGCGGCTGCCAGGTCAGCGGCCGAGGCGCGCCGGAGGATCTTCGGACCGACGCGGGAATCCTCGTCGGAATCGCTGGTCACCTCGGCTGCCGGCTCGGCGGCGACGGGCGTCGCTGCCGGAGCAGCTTCGACGGGGGCTTCGGCGACAGGAGCTGCGACCTCGGCAGCGGGCTCGCTGGCGACCGGTGCATCGGCAGCGGCTGCTGCGGGGGCCTCGGTTGCTGCGGGTGCTTCCGGGGCGGCAGCGACGGGCGCTGCGGCGACGGGCTCGGGGGCCTCGTCATGGATCTGGCGGGCAGCGTCGGCTGCAGCTTCCTGCTGCGCCTTCTTCGCCGCCAGCTGGGCGCGCAGGGCCTTGGCCTGCTCGACCGCGCGGCTCTTGGCGTTCTTGGCTGCCTCGGCCTTCGCGGCGCGCTGCTCGCGCTCCTCGTCGAGGGCTGCCTTGGAGGTCGTTCGTGGACCCGACGCCGCGCTGGGGCTGAGCCAGCTCGGGAGCGCCTTGCCTGCGGAAGGGGCAGCGGTCTCGCGTGCAGCCTTGGCGCCGAAGACCTTGTCCTCGTCCTCCTGGCTCACGGTCGATGCGGCTGCCTTCACGGCTACGCCAGCCTGCTCGAGTCGCTTGAGCACCTGTGCGGTGGTCAAGCCTCGATCGCGGGCGATCTCATATACGCGCTTCTTGCTCATTCGACGCTCATCCTCTGGGTGTTCCGGGCTGCTGGTTACATGCCCGTCTCCGTCTTCATTTCCGGCAACTCGTCGTCAGGGCGTGAAGGCGCTGACATCACCGGGCTCGCTTCGTAGCGCGCGCCGGAGCGCCCGCCGTCGTATCGCTTCGTTCCTGCAGGCATCGGTGTCGTGCACCCATGCCCCGCGACCTGGAAGTCGGCCATCGTCGTCGCGTTCCACGCGAGCAGTGCTGCCGGGTCCGTCCAGGAGGACGTACCTGACGAGCTCGTCACGCGTCGCACGCTGGCGACAACCGATACAGGTGCGGACTGGTACATGACCGTCAGTCATCCGTCTCGGTGTCACCGTCGGCGGCCACCAGTGCCGTCTCGCTTGCCTGGGCCTCGACCTCGGCGTCGGACTCGACGCTGTCGTCGGAAGCATCCTCGGAAACTGTATCGCCCGTGTCACCCTCGGGTGCATCCTCGACCTCGGTCGGGACCCAACCCGCGTGCACGGAGCAGTACAGGTCGCCCTCGACCGCCATGTTCGGGCAGGGCTTGCCGGTCTTGAGGATGGCGTGGCACTTGCCTTCCGCGACCGTGCCGGGCTCGCCGTCGTTCTCGTGCGGGGCCTCGGCGTACTCGTCAGCACCGCGGATGTCGATGCGCCATCCGGTCAGCTTGGCGGCGAGCCGCGCGTTCTGGCCCTCGCGACCGATTGCGAGCGCGAGGTTGTCCTCGGGCACGATCACGGTCGCCTGGCGGTTCTCGTCGTCGACGTGCACTTCCTTCACGCGCGCAGGCGAGAGCGCCTTCGCGATGAACCGTGCCGGCTCGTCGTTCCACGGGATGATGTCGATCTTCTCGCCGCGCAGCTCGCTGACGACCATGCGCACGCGGCTGCCACGCGGACCGACGCAGGCGCCGACCGGGTCGACGCCCTGGACGGTGCTCTCGACGGCGATCTTGGAGCGGTACCCGGGCTCGCGTGCGACGGAGCGGATGTTGACGAGCTTGTCGCCGACCTCCGGGACCTCGAGCTCGAACAGGCGACGGATCATCTCCTCCGAGCCGCGCGACAGGACGATCTGGGGACCCTTGGTTCCGCTGCGCACCTCGAGGATGACGGCCTTGATGCGCGCACCATGGTCGTGACGCTCGCCGGGGATCCCCTCGCTGTTGGGGAGGATCGCCTCGGCGCCGCGGCTCAGCTCGACGACGGTCACGCCGCGCTCCTGCGACTGGACGGTACCGTTGATCAGGTCACCGACGCGACCGATGTATTCGTCGTACATGATGCCGCGCTCGGCCTCGCGGATGCGCTGCAGGATGACCTGCTTCGCGGTCTGCGC
>JAOPYV010000208.1 GCA_025964435.1 Thermoleophilia bacterium
GCTTCATCGACTGGCCGTCAGCCACCTTCGGGAGCGTGTCCTTCAGGTAGGTGTAGGCGAGCAGGTCCTCGGACGGGTTGCCGGCGTGGATCGCGTCGAACACGAGCTTGATCGCCTGTGCCTCACCGTCCGCCTTGAGCACCTGGGCCTGCTTCTCACCCTGTGCGGTGAGGATGTTGGACTGCTGCTCGGCCTCGGCGCGAAGGATCGCTGCCTGCTTCTCACCCTCGGCGGTCAGGATCGAGCTCTGCTTGAAGCCCTCGGCGTTGAGGATCGCGGCGCGCTTGTCTCGCTCGGCGCGCATCTGCTTCTCCATCGCCTCCTGGATGCTGACTGGCGGATCGATCGACTTGACCTCGATGCGGCTGACACGGATACCCCATGCTTCCGTCGCCTCGTCGAGCACGATGCGCAGGTCGGCGTTGATCTTGTCGCGGCTCGTCAGCGCCTCATCGATCGTCAGGGAGCCGGTCACGTTACGCAGCGTCGTGATGGTCAGCTGCTCGACCGCGGCGATGAGCTGCGCCACTTGGTACGTCGCGCGCACCGGGTCGGTGACGGTGTAGTAGAGCACCGTGTCGACGGAGATCGTCGCGTTGTCGCGCGTGATCACGGGCTGGGGCGGGAAGGCGACGACCTGCTCACGCATGTCGATGGTGGCCTTCACCGAATCGAGGAACGGAACGAGCACGTGGAGGCCCGGATCCAGCGTCTTGCTGTACTTGCCGAGGCGCTCGACGACCTGCACCTGCGCCTGGCTGACGACGCGCACGCTGCGCAGGATGATGATGACGGCGACGATCGCCAGGGCGATGAGGATGAACAAGGCGACGCCATTGCCATCGTTGGTGGTGGTCTCCACGGAGGGTGTTCCTTTCGAGGGGCGAGGACCCCAGTACTGCACAGGGGTCCGCAGCGCTCATGCCCGCTACCGGCCCTGCCCGAACCCGCATAAGTTGTACATCTGGGGCACGTCGCTCTTCAGGTTCCGCGAGCGCCACCCGATAGGAAGTTCGGCTTCGGAATCTTCCGCCCCCTATTCCACGGCCCGCACCCAAATGACGATGCACCAACGCTCCAGATACCGTGTCCAGGCCATCCCGATGGTCTTCGTCCTGGCGTCCGCATTGGCGATCATCGCCGTGCTCGCCGTGCCCCAGGTTGCCGGCCCGCTGCGCGCCCAGTCTGCGTGGCTCCCGTGGATCGCCGTCGCCATGGCGTCGATCGTCCCGCTGACGTTCCTCTACTGGTACAGCTGCTCCTTCGTCGAGGTGCGCCGCGGTCACCTGTGCCTGCGCTCGATCCGCTCGCGCCAGATCGTCGACCTTCGCACGCTCGTGTCAGCCGAGGTCTACGCGCGCGGTCGCGGCGCCAGCAAGGGCAAGCCGCAGCAGCTCTCGCTGTGGATGGAGGACGAGGCTGGCCGTGAGCTGCACCTGCCGCTCAACTCCTGGCAGGACGAGCAGCTGCTGATGGCGCGCGTGCTGCGCGCGACCGTGGACCGCAAGGTTCGCATCGATGGCGAGCCCGCCCTCGTGGAACGCTTCGCCGGCCTGCTGGAGTCCTACAAGTCGTGGGACCGCCAGCAGCGCATGGCTGCCTGAGCCTCAGGTCGCCGGGTAGCGCGAGTACGCCTCGAAGTTGCCGTAGAGCTGCTCCTCGCTGCCGTCGGCCGTGACCGTCACCGAATCGACCAGCAGGTCGCCACCGACGAAGGCGCCGCGCCAGCTTGCGCCGCGCCCGCCGAACACCTCTTCGCGATCGCCACGCGAGCGCGGCTTGTTGATGCCCACCTTGAAGGCGCGCAGCTCCTCGCTGACGCGTGCGGCGAAGTCGGCATCGTCGGTCGCGAGCGAGGCGACGAGCGCACCGTTGGAGACGTTCATCTCCGCGAGCAGCTCCGCCTCGGTGTCGACGAGCACGATCGAATCGAGCGGTCCGAACGGCTCGGAGTGGCGCAGCGACCAGGAGGTCGGCGGCTCGAGTACGGCGGCGGGCGCCGCATAGGCGGAGGTGTCCTGGCCCTCGAGGAAGCGGCCCTGCGTCAGCGCCACGCGCGCGATCGGTGCTGCACCGCCGCTGACGGCTTCGGCGTACTGCTCCGCGAGCTCCTGCGCCTTCGAGGCGTTGATGAGTGGGCCGAAGTGGAGGTCGGGGAAGTCGTCCTCCTCGTGCTCGACGGCGAGCGGATGGCCGAAGCGCAGCCACGCGACGACGGGCAGGTACATCGCGAGGAACTCGGGCAGCAGCTCACGCTGCACGACGTAGCGCGGGTAGGCGGTGCAGCGCTGCTTGGCGTACTCGAAGCCCTTGGTCAGGTGCGCTGCGAGCTCCTCCCAGCCGGAGAAGTCCCAGATGCCCCAGGCGTTGAGGCCCTCCTGCTCGAGGATGTGGCGACGGCCCGTGTCGGCGAGGTCGGTCGCGACGCGGCGGCCGTTGGCGCGCCCGCCGACGAAGGCGAGTGCACCGATCCCCTCGCCGCGCACGAGCGTCGAGCCGATCTCCGCGCCGTCGCCGGAGACGAGCGTCACCGGCAGGCCGGCGCGGTGCATCAGGGCGTGGGCAAGGGTCAGCGTGTGGAAGCCGCCCTGGCTCGGCGTCTTGGTGATCACGGCGTTGCCGGCGAGCAGCTGCACGAGCTCGGCGTGGACGAGCACGCTCATCGGGTAGTTCCAGCTGGCGATGTTGCTGACCGGTCCGGGCAGCGGCGCGCGCCCCTCGAGCTGACGCTCGATCTCCCCGAGGTACCAGCGCACGCCGTCGAGTGCGCGGTCCACGTCGGCGCAGGCGAGCTTCCACGGCTTGCCGATCTCCCAGACGAGCAGCAGGGCGAGCAGGTCGCGGTGCTCGGCCATCGCATCGACTGCGGCGGTGACGCGCTCGGCGCGCTCGGCGAGCGGCACGGTCGTCCACTCGGCATGCTGCGCGTTGGCCGCATCGACGGCGCGCGCGGCGTCCGCCGCACCGATCTTCGGTGGTCCGGGGATCTGCGAGCCATCGATCGCCAGCGTGTGCGGCTCGGTCTTCCCGATCGCCTCCCAGTCGCCCGCGAGCAGGTTGCGTGCGCTCGTCGCGTCGAACGCCTCGGGCGCCACCGCGCGGGCACGCTCCCAGGTCGTGTTCCAGTCAGTGCCGTGCTTGAGGATGAAAGCCATGCGCCATGGTGCCCAGATTCGCGGCGGCTGATCCCTCGGCCATCGCGCTAGTGGATGTCGAAGGAATTCACGGCGAGCATCCGTGCAGTGAGCCCCCGCCGCGAACCGTGCGCTGAGCGGGTCATGGATGGACCGCTCAGCGCACACGGGGTGCATTGACCGCTAACGAATCGTGATGCGCCCGCGGCTGGTGATCTGCGGCGATCGGGTGCCGAAGTCCTGGCGCGACAGCTCGCGCACGCGACGCACGATCGAGCCGCTGCGGTCGACGTAGGGGATGCCCGGACCGCGCAGCGTGATCGACTGCCAGTCAGCGTGGTCGATCGTGCCGGGGTAGTCGACGTCGACGGTGACGATGCCCGACTGCGCGCCAAGTCCGCTGCGCGTGAACTGGCGCCAGCCTGCGAAGTTGCCGGTCGAGTAGAAGGCGAGTCGCCCGCGGCGCTGCTCGATGCCGCGCACCACGTGCGGGCCGGATCCGAACACGATGTCGGCGCCCGAGTCGATCGCCGTCTTCACGAACAGGCGCGTCCGGCCGCGACCATCCTCGTCGCCGCCCGGAACGCGCGCGGCCGCCGACCCCTCGGTGCCGCTGTGCATGATCGCCACGACCACGTCCGCGCGCTTCGATGCCTGCGTGACGATGCTGCGCACGGTCGCCATGTCGTCGAGGTCCATCATCCCGGGGTTGAAGCCGAAGCCGACCAGCGCCACGCGCGTGTCAGCCACCTGCTTGATCGTGATCTGCCCGGGCAGCCCCGTCACCGCGATCTTGCGTGATGTCAGTGCCTGGATCGTCTGCGAACGCGCGTTCGCGCCCATGTCGAGACCGTGGTTGTTGGCGAGGTTCATCACGTCGAAGCCGGCGTGGCGCAGGCCGCTTGCCATGCGCTGGGGTGCCTGGAAGATGAAGCAGAGCGGCCCCCCGCTGCAGCGCGGGCTGCCGCCACTGGAGAGCGTGCCCTCGTAGTTGCCGACCATCAGGTCCGGCGCGCGCAGCTCGTCGAGCACGTTCGCGAACATGTTCCGACCGTCGCCCGGGGGCAGGCCGTAGGCGCGCGAGCCCATCGCGGTGTCGCCCACCCAGCCGATCGAGATCGTCGGGCGGTAGCGGATGCAGCGCCACGGACTGGTCGCGCCAGCAGCGGTGTCGGTCGGCGCAGCGACGAGCCGGTAGCACCAGGAGCCCGGACCGGCCAACACGGTCTTCACTGCCAGCGAGAGCGCACCGGAGCCGTCCGGCGCGAGCTGCGCTGCCAGGGTCGGCCGAGCCCGATAGGCCCGCGTGCCGGGGGCTCGGTGCAGTCGTTCGACCTGCACGGCCTGTGCGCCGCCGGGATCCACCGGCGCCAGCTGCATCGTCAGCCGTCGCGCGGCCAGCGTCGTCTGTTGGCAGGGCTTGGTCGCGGTGCCGCAGCCACCGCTGCCGATCGTGCCGGCCCCTGCGCGCAGGGCGACGGAGGCCTGCTGGGTGACGGGTGGGGTGACCGGCGCAACCGGTGTGACCGGGGCGACATCGACTGCGAGCGCGGGGGCTGCGGGAAGGAGCAGGAACGAGAGGAAGACGCACGTACGCAGGATTGGATGCATCCCGACAGCATCGCACGCTCGAGCGCAAACTTTGCCCGAGGTGTCGGCCACGCGCTGCGCCGGCGCACGTAATGGCTTGCACGACGGGTATATCCGGAGGAATGAGCAGCCGCCTTCGTCGTTCCGATCCCAGCACCCCCGGCATCGCTCGACAGCGCCGTGGTCGCGGCTTTTCCTACGTGCTCCCGTCGGGCGAGCCCGTCTCCGACGTCGCAGAGCTCGAGCGGATCCGCGGCTTGGTGATCCCGCCCGCGTGGGCCGACGTCTGGATCTGCCCGTACGAGAACGGGCACCTGCAGGCCGTCGGCACCGACGGCGCCGGCCGGCGCCAGTACCTGTACCACCCGCGCTGGGCCGAGCAGCGCAGCCGCGAGAAGTTCGAGCGCATGCACGAGTTCGCCACCGCGATCCCGGATGTGCGCGCCCGGGTCAGCGACCTCCTCGAATCCGACCCCGCCGAGGGCCCGACCCGTGAACGCGTGCTCGCGCTCGCCGTCCGGCTGCTGGATCGCGGCTACTTCCGGATCGGCTCGGAGCAGTACGCCGCCGAGCACGGCACCTATGGCCTCGTCACGCTGCGCCGCACCCACATCCAGCTCGAGCCGCCGGCGCTGGTCGCCTTCGACTTTCCCGCCAAGCACGGTATCCGCATGCAGCGACGGATCGAGGATGCAGGCGCCTTCGCCCTGATCGAGGTCCTACGTCGACGCCGTGGCGGCCCCGAGGCGCTGCTCGCCCATCGCGAGGGACGCACCTGGCGGCCGATCAACGCCCACGACGTCAACGACTTCCTGCGCTCCAGCGCCGGTATCGACTGCAGCGCGAAGGACTTTCGCACCTTCCACGGCACCGTGCTGTGCGCGATCGCGCTCGCCTCTCAGGCAGCGGCGGCGCGTGATCGCGGTCGCGCGCCCGGTGCCACGAAGACTGCACGCGTGCGCGAGGTCGCCGCAGCCGTGCGCGAGACCGCGTCCTTCCTCGGCAACACGCCGGCGGTCGCCCGCAGCTCCTACATCGATCCGCGCGTGATCGATCGCTACCGCGACGGCGTCACGATCCAGCCGGGCATCGATCGCGTGCTGCAGCTCGGCGACATCGGCGAGCTCGACGTCCAGCTCGTTGCCGAAGCAGCGACGCTGCGGCTCTTGGAAGACCGCACGCCCGCGACGATTGCGCGGGCGGCGGAGCGGGTCATCGAACAGGAGCTCGCGACGGCCTAGAGCTGGATCGTGGTGATGATCGGATCGTGGTCGCTGCTGTGGTTCGGCGTTGTCGGATCCTTGGTGTCGCTGTGCCCACCGGAGTTGATGTGGGGGATCTCGACCTTCGTGACCTTCTGGTGCAGCTCGGGTGTGACGAAGACGTGGTCCAGCAGGTTCTTGTTGCCGTCGAAGATGTAGGTGTAGCGATCAGCCTCGGGCAGCTTGTTCGGCGTGTCGAACATGCGGTCGGTGCCGTCCTTGTGCTTGGCGATCTCATCCAGCGGCTGCTCGCCGGGCAGCGAGTTGAGGTCGCCGATCACGATGACGTTCGCGCCGGGCGTCTTGGCGCGCAGGTCGTCGACGAGGCCGGCAACGAACTTGCCCTGCTCGATGCGGCGCTCGCCCTTGTTGTTGTCCTCGCCCGCCTTCGACTTGAAGTGGTTGCCGATCAGCGTGATCTGCGCCGCACCCTCGGCGGCCTGCTTCGCGCCGGTCAGGCTGAAGGTCGCCACGAGCGGCTCGCGTGCGAAGAGCAGCGTGTTGTCGATTTGGCCACCCGAGTTCGGCATGCCCTTGGGCGCCTTGATGTTCGGGTTGGACACGCTGTCGAGCGTGACGCGATCGGCGCGGTAGAGGAAGGCGTTGTCGATGCCGCGCAGGTCGTTGCCCTCGATGAGCACCGACTTGTAGCCGAGGCCCTGCATCGCCGGCTGGGCGAGCAGGTCGTCGAGCACGGTCTGGTTCTCGACCTCGTTGAGGGCGACGATGTCAGCTCCTGCAAGCGTGTCGCGCAGGGCGAGCGAGATCTTGGCGAGCTTGTTCTCGTAGACCTTGGCGGTCGGCGTCGTGCGCTCGTCCTCGTGCTTGGGATCGTCGACGAGGTCGAAGAGGTTCTCGACGTTGAAGTTCGCGATGCGGATCTGCCCAGCGGGCGAAGGCACGGTGGGCTTGGCGACGGGACTGACCTGCATTGCCGACTCCTACGTTGGTGGCCATTCGCGAAGGCGAACGTGCCAGTGTCACAGAGGTCGGCCGACGTTATCGCGGAGGCAGGGTTGCGGGAAAGCGCAATACCTCACGCTGGCCGTAGTGGGCCACATTTTGGATCGCTAGGCGAGGAGCGTCCGCGCCTGCTGCATTGCGGCATCGACCTTGCGCGCATATCCGACCGGGTCAGCGGGGCGCTGTGACGCGGCTGCGATTTCGCCCGGCGAGCGCCGTGCGCCCTTCGCCCATTCATGTGCGAGCGACTTGAGCGCGACCGTTGCGTTCGTGCGCGGATCAAAGGCCTGGTCGGGTGTCAGCCCCGCCGCCGTGAGCATGCCGCCCTCATGGAGCTGGAACAGTCCGAAGCTCGTGCCGCCGTCGCCGACCGCCCGTGCATTACCGCCGCTCTCCACGAGCATCATCGCGACGGCTACGGTCGGATCGACACCCTGCTGTCGCGCGACGTCAGCGACGTGGGCCGCGTTCTGTACGGACGTGCCGGAGGCTGCGACCGCGGTGGTCGCGCCAACGGTCGAGCCAGGCGTCGTGCCAGGCACCGCGCCGCCGCCCTCGAGTGCCGCGAGCGACGCCAGCAGCCCCTGTGCGAGCGTCGCTTCGTCGCCCGCGCCTGCGGCGGCGAGTCCCGGGCCGCCCAGTGCACCTGCTCCTGCCTGCTGCAGCGCGCTCGTCGGGTCGCCATCCATTCCGTCGGAGGACTCGCTGTCCTCGGACTCGGATGACAGTCCGTCGAGCGCCGTGACCATCGACTCCTGTACCTGTGCGGCGAACATCGACATCAGGTGCTGCGACCGCGAGCGAACGTCCTCGGTCATGCGAGGTCGAGGTCCCGTGACAGGAAGGTCCTGGGCGCGCGGGGGGAGTGCGCCGTTCGTGGACAGGGGGTCCATGCCTCGAGCGTACGATCGAATGGCGGATCCGACAAGCTGGCCGAACAAGATCACGTCGCGTCATCGCCCGGGCACGTGTGGTGCAACCGCTTGCTCCTACCGCGAGCGCGCTCCAACGTTACGCACATGACCGCGACGTCCCCGACTCCAACGGCGCCGGTTCCAGTCATTCGAATGGTCCCGCCGGAGGCAGGCGCCTTTCGCGTTCCGCGCCGGCTCGGTCCAGAGTCGCTGGCGAACGACTCGGTGGCTCGGTCGGACCGCGGCGGATCAGACCGCGGAGCTTCGCGCCGCAGCTTCAACGCCGTGTTGGACGCGTGGCGCGCGGTCGGTGTGAGGAACTTGCGCTGGCAGCCGCTCCAGCAGCCTCAACATGCGAGCGTGCTGGATTCGGTGGCTGTCTCGCTCTCCCAGCCGCTCTGCGTATCGCGCGAGTAGACGCGATATGTCACGTTTGCGACGACGTGCCCGGCAGCGTGCTCGATTGAGGTGACGTCGCCTTCGACCGTCGCGGCGTCGTCCCAGGGGCCGGATCCTTCGCGGATCTGCACACGGTAGCCATCGGCGTCGGAGTTCGCCGCCCAGGAAACCGTGACGAGTCCGCACGCGTCGGGAGTGGTGACGGATACGCTCGCGGGTGGGTGGAGCGTGAGTGACTGGACGCTCTGCGCCACGCGGGCATGCGTCGTGAATGACGCAAATACGCTGGTCGCGGGGAGGGCTGCAAGCACGACGGCTGTCACGGCACAGGCGATGCGCGACCAAGCTGTCATGCCACGTCCAGACGGAGGGCTTCGATAGATACGACCTCGTCGCAGAATGGGCAGGCTGCACCGGTCATGGTGCTGGACCCACATTCCACGCAAGTTGCATCATATGTCGACATCAGATCAGCTTGGATCGCCTCCAGGAGCTCGTCCAGGCCGAGCTGATCCTCCGTGTGCGCGACACTTCGATGGCGGCTCGGTATCCAGATCGACATGAGCATCAGCACCACCAGGAGCGCGGAGCCTCCATACACCAGGGAATTTCCGACGTGTCCGGAGCGCAGCGCGGCAAGAACCGTACCCGCGTGCGGTATCACCGTGGCCTGCCGCCACGCGATGTCACCCTCGAGGCGTGCTTCCCACGGATCCGCTGCGTCGTTGGCATCGCCCTTCGTCCTGACCACGGTTCGACTGCCTTCGCGATCCACGTTGGTGACGCGGTGCGTGACGACAGGCCGGCCAGCGATGGGGGCATGAAACGTGATCACGTCGCCGACCTGAACGGCGGACGTGGGAATCGGCACCGTGATGATCGCGTCGCCAGCCGAGAACGTCGGAGCCATGCTTCCGGACAGGATCGACACGGTGCGGTACGCCCCCGTGTGCGGTCCAATTGCGAATACCAGCAGCGCGACGGCGGCGAGGACCACCAAGGCGGAGCTGGTGCGGGTCACGATAGTGCGAGCGTTCATCTCATCTCCTGGCTAGCGGATGGGGGCCGGCTGACGCCGGCCCCCGGTTCCGTTCAGTGAATGGTGTGGAAGGGCGGATCAGCGGTTGGTTGCCGCGCGCTGCGTTCCGACGAACGCGAAGTCGATTTCGCTGCTCAGACCCTGCAACGTGTTGTCGGCCGTCGCCGGCAGCGAGAGCGTGACGCGCAGGTGATCGGAACCACCCGAAGCCAGCGACGCGATGTTCCCGAGGTCGAGGTTGGAGCCGATGACGGGGCGCGAGGCAACCAGCTGGGTCTCGGTCCCTCCACACGTGTAGGTGTACGCCGGCGCGCTTCCCGCCTCGGTCCACGACACGGAGCAGTGATCGATCGTCATGTGAAGTCCGTCGGTCACGTCCGTGTCGAGGGGCGACGACGTCGATGCTGTCGTGGTGAGCGCAGCGCCGGCCCAGTCCAGGCTGCCGGTGTTGGAGAGCTTGACGACTCGCTGGATGGTGTCGCCCGCAGCGACCGAGGTCGCCCCGATCGTGAGTCGGTTGTCCGCACCTCCTTCGGCCCCCAGCACCGCGGTCACGGTACCGCTGTCAACCGGGTGGCTGGCTGATGTCGAATCCGTGAAGGCAGCGAAGGAACCGAGACCAGCGACGGCCGCCGCGACGCCGACGAGGCTGGCTGACGCGAGAAGCTTCTTGAAGACCGGGGAAGTAAGGACAGATCGCATTTGAGTTCCTTTTCAATCGCCGCCTGGGTGAAGGTTGGGGCGGGCAGTTGCTTGTTGGCCCTCTAACAATCGGCGCAGTGAAAGTCGCTTCGAATCCTCCATGTGCGGAGCTTCGCCGGCCACTGGCGGGGTGTCTCGTGTCACCCACTTGGGGGACTGCTCTGATGGCCGCGGCGCCCGGCCGCACGCCGTGGGCATGCTGCAGATCGCGGCCGCGGGTCCCACAGACACGCGCTCGATTGGTGCGAGCAGTGACACCGTTGCCGTCAGGATGCGCTTCCGAGTCGTCAGTCGCCGTTACGCTCGATGGCATCTATCCGGTATCGACTCGTCGCTCAAGCGTCGAAGGGAGACGGCCGATCGGGCGCGCATCGAGGCAGGCGGATCCCGATGGTGGTCCCCGATTCGCTGGTCTCGATGTCGAGCGACCCGCCCAGGTCGCAGGCGCGCTCTCGCATGAAGGCGAGTCCGAGACCAAGCCCCGACGCGCCACGCAACCCGGCGGCGGCGGAGGCCTCGACACCCTTGCCGTCATCACAGATCAGCGATGCGACAGTGAGGTCGTCCGCCTGCAGCTCGACCCCGATCGAACTGGCTGATGCATGCTTCCCTGCGTTCACCAGGGCCTCGCGAGTCATACGGTAGACCGCGCTGGCGATCTCGGAATCGACGAACCCCCCGAGTGCACCCTCGACGCGGATGGGGATCTTGACCCGTTGCGACATCTCCTCGGCCAGCTGCAGGAGCGCTCGATCGAGCGGCAGATCACCCAGGTCCAGGGGGTCAAGTCCATGCATCACCTTGCGGGTCGCGTCGAGCGCGCACCTGAGCTCATGGCGGATGCCCTCGATCGCTCTCGTCTCGCCGGGCATCTCGTCTCCCAGCGCCTCGAGACGCATCAGTGCTGCGACTGAATACTGGACCGCGGAGTCGTGCAACTCGCTCGCGATGCGCCGATGCTCATCGTCGCGGATCCGAAGCTGCGACGCGACCATGCCCGTGAGCATCTCTTCGCGAGCCGTCAGCCGCTCGTGCATCTCCACGGTGTCTGTGACGTCGCGTGCAGCGCCGAAGATCTCCCCCGTGTCCCGGTCGAAGGTCGACCTCCAGTCCAGCCAGCGGTAGCCGCCGGAGCGTGTCCGGTAGCGATTGCGGAAGCCCACGTTCGCGTACCTCGTGGTGATGCCGTGTATCTCGACGTCGGTGATATCCCGGTCGTCGGGATGAACGAACTCCACGAACGGCACCGCGGTCAACTCCTCGGCGGTCCAGCCCAGGGCGCGGGTCCAGGATGCATTGACCTGACGGAACCGACCATCAGGCCGCGCGATGCACAGCAGGTCGTGACTGAGGTCGAAGAAGTGTTGCATGTGGTCTCATCTCATCGAAGGTGCGGGATGGATCATCCCTCGGTTGGGGGGCTGGCTCGCGACAATCGAGCGGGTATGATCGAGATATGGAAACGGCTTCCACCAGGGTGCTGACATGCGTCCTTGCCGATGACCACGACGCGGTCCGTTCGGCGGTTCGATCACAGCTTGACCGATTGCCATGGGTGGCAGTCGGCGCCGAAGCCCGGTGCGGCGAAGAGGCGCTCGAGCACATCCTTCAACTGGAGCCCGATGTCGCGATCGTCGATGTTCGCATGCCCAGGGGGAGTGGGTTCGAGGTGTGCGCCGCCGTCCGCGAACGCGGACTCCCTACGCACGTGATCCTGTATTCGGCGCTGGCGGAGCCGGAGAACATGAAACTGGGACTCGAAGTGGGCGCGACGGCTTTCGTGGCGAAGGACATGGGATTCCCCGCACTGCGCGTCGAACTCGAGCGGCTGCTGGCCGTGGTGCACGCTGACTGAGCAACCGTGGCGATGGTGGAACGCGCGCATCAGCCGATGATGCCTTCACGAAGCGCGGTGGCAACGGCCTGCGTGCGACCGTTCGCCTCGAGCTTCGCGAGGATGTTCGAGACGTGGGCCTTGACCGTCTCGACCGAGATCTTCAGCTCGAAAGCTATGGTCGGGTTCTGACCACCGTCGGCCATGCGCGCCACGATCTGGTGCTCGCGCGGGGAGAGTCGCCGGCCGCCAGCGGGGCCGATGAGGTCGGCGGCGATCGTCGGATCGATATAGCGGCGACCGTTGCACGCCGCATGCAACGCATCCACGACCGCGCCGAGCGTCGAGTCCTTGAGCACGAAACCAGCTACACCAAGATCGAGGGCCTGCTCCGCCTGGTACGTGGTCGCTGCTCCCGAGTACAGGACCACCTTGGTCGGAACACCCTCGTCGGCCAGTTCGCGAGCCAGCTGGGCTCCATTTCCATCCGGCAGCCGAACGTCCATGAGGGCCAGGTCAGGAGCGCGGTCGCGCAGCAGGTGCCGCGCGTCGGATGCCGTGGCAGCCTCCCCCACGACGCGAAGCCACGGCACGTGGGCAATTCGCGCGATGGTTCCTGCTCGGACTGCCTCATGGTCGTCGACGACGACACAGGTGAAGCATTCCGCAGCGCTCACGACACGACTTTCGGGCAATATGGGTTGATCATGAACATGTCCCCTCAGCGGATATGGAATCGACCCCAAGTATGCCCATGTTCGGAAGGCATGAGCAGAATCTACGTCCCCTATTTGGGGAGGTGGGAAGTCGCACATTCGGGCTCGCACCGCCGCCGTAGTGGCGGGGAGGCGTTGCAGCCGGCGGGCGCGCCAACCAGGCGCGAGACTTCAGCGCCCCCGGTTGGGCCTCGACTCGCGCCGCGTAGCCCATCATCGTGGTCTCGTGGGAGAGCCATCTCGAGCGGCGTGTTACCCGCGTTGTTGCCCACGGACGAGCACACGAGGTGTTCGTCACACTGGGAGCCCCTGCTGTGCAGGGGGGTTTTCACATAGCGGCGGTGGGACTCGAACCCCCGACACGCGGATTATGATTGTTCAGAAATCGTCTCTTGTTGGTTAGCTACATCTCGGATTATACCTGCTAAATCGCAAGGTATGCGGCAAATGTCCTCGGGCTCGTTCGGGGGTGTTCTGGCGCCTCGTGTTGCCCACTTGTTGCCCACCTCGGGAGTGCTGATCGGTCTTGCATCCGGCCGGGTCGAGGTCATCGAGAGCGCTTCTGACGCACCTAATCACTGCCCCCAGAGAACTAGGAGTTGCGCAAGGTGATCAGCAGCTGAGGGAGAACATGGCGTGATGCAATTCACGCGCACCGACACCGAGATCCACCCGTCCGTTCCGTGGTCATGGTGGACGGAGCGAGGGGTCTGGGCGAAATCGGCTCTGGTACTGGGCGTGATTGCGATTGGGACGTCGCTCGTCAGCATCTTGTTCGGCGATAACGTCTCGTCCTTGTCCGTATCGATGCAAGCTCGAGAGGGAGCAGAGGCAATCGGTCGCCTTGCACCATTCTTGGCAGTGATTTCTGTTCTCACAGAACCGATTCGCTACAGAGGTTGGGCGTACACCGCGATCCTGGTCTGGGCGGGTGCATCGGTCCTCGTCGCCATCGGGAATCTCCATGACACTATCGCCCTGTTCTCGCAGATCAGGCGGTGATCCGGCGGGTCGGAATCCGACCCGCCGGGCATGACGTCGGAATGAACGACGCTGTGCAGGATGTGAGCGACATGGACTGGTCCGGGCAGGGAGGAACGTCACCGATCGACTGCCGAGTTACGCTGGCGATCACCGGAACGACAAGCGAGGCTCTCTCGCACCAAGGACGCGTCGTCTCGGCCGCCATTTCATGCGGATTCGACGTCGAGCGACTTGCAGTGAGTCGAGCGCGCTCATCGGCCGAGTACCACCGGTTGCATATGAGACAGCCAACCGGTGAGGAATCGAACCAGCCGACCTTGAGCGCGTTGGAGATGTCCGTGCGGCACGCTGGCCCGGTTGCTGACGCGGCGAGCGCGATGCAGGCGTTCCTAGCCGACATTCCGAGTGATCTTGGACTCGTCCACGCTTCGATTGGTAGCGGCGGCGACTATCACGGCGGCGATGTCGTGGTGATCAACTAGTTTGCGGTGGGTCGGAAGCCGCATGCTGAGCGTCGGAACTGCGGCAGATGTCTCTAGGGCTGGTTCGTGCCTGTTCTGGTGCCTCGTGTTTGCCTACTTGTTGCCTGCTCTCTTAACGGCTCCCCGGGCGACTAGAGCGAAGGCCATCGCTCGGCGCGCTTCATAAGCCCCCGTGCAACGCTTGGTCGCCAGAGGCCCAGTTCGACCAGTGCGTCACGAGCTGACACGACCGACAAATCTCTATCCGCACGTGTCCATGCCCAGCCATAGGCGTCGAGGTAACTGATGATCCGTTGGATGGTGGTCTCTAGGAGAGCCTCATTCTCACTAGCGAAGGTCGCGAACATCGCCTGAGCCAGGTCGCCGCTCTTCGCGTGATGCAGGACGTCCGAATGAATCGGAACGACATATTCGCCGAGAAGCCGCAGGGTGAGCGCTGGAACCCACGGGGCGCGGGTCGTCACCAAGATCCGGAACGCCCGCTGGCGTACGAAACCATCGTGATGCGAGCAGTAGAGCGCCGATGCCACAGCAAGCTGGCTAGGCGTGTATCGGCGAACGATTTCAGCTGCCGGTTCGGGGAAGTATTGACGTACAGGAACCCGCAGCACTTGGCCGTCGAGGACGTAACTCCAACGTTTTGAGGACGGGGCAACGTTGCCATCAGGCATCGTCCGAACAACCGTCGCTAAGTCGGCGCTGATCGAGGCGGGAAATGCGTCGGCGAAGTGTTCAACGGTTGCCTGAACCGGTCCGCGGTCGCTCAGCAACTCATGCATCGAGAACGCCAAGGACATCGCTCGCCTCGAAGAATCGGCCTCGACTTCGTCCCGTGACCTCGTTCAGTAGACCGAGTCCGACCAGCCGCTCGACTACCGTGTTCGCAGCTTGGTAAGTCACTTCATAACGACGAGCGAGCGACTTCACGGTGAGGATTGGATGCTCGATCAGCCCGTCGGCCATCTGTGTGATTACGCCACGATACTTCGTCGTTGCAATGACTTCTCGGTGCTGCCTCTGAAGGTCTAGAAGCATCTCGATCCGCTCGCGAGTGTCAAGGGCTTGAGCTCCGATGCCGTGGCTGAAGAATCGCACCCAGGAATCGAAGTCACCGGTCTCGCTCGTCTGAAGAAGCTGATCCTGATAGTCCCGGCGCCGAGCCTCGAACCACGGGGAGACAATCAGTACCGGGTCCCGAAGCGCGCCGTCGCGCATGAGCTGCAGTACGACGAGAAGTCGGCCTATGCGCCCGTTCCCGTCCGTAAAAGGGTGGATCGTCTCGAACTGGTAATGGGCTAGGGCCGCGCGTGCGATTGGTGCGATCCGACTCGGGGTTCCGATCCAAGTGAGAAGTTGCTCCACGCTGTTTCGCAGCGAATCTCCCGGAGGTTGTGGAACGAACCGCGCCTCGTGAATCGGTCGGCCTTTAGCGCCGATCGCGACTTGTCGGGTTCGAAGCTGTCCGGGATCGAGGGTGGCGGTTCCCGCTGTGAGAGTGCCCTGTAGGCCTTCGAGCATTCCTACCGTGATGGGTCGTTCGTTGATCCATTCGAAAGCGTCCTCAGCAGCCCTGATGTAGTTCAGAACCTCCCGAAGCTCCGGCGTGGTCGATCGGCTATCGTCGGCTGCTTCAGCCTCTAGAACTTCGGTGAATGCGACAACGGTTCCCTCTAGTGCAGATGTACTCTGCGCCTCTCGCCGCAACGTGGGACGTCTCAGGAGCCCAGAATTCGGGATTTGGATCGCGGCTTGATCGAGCCTCGCGAGCTCGCCAGACGCTTCCAGCAGCGCGCTCCACGTCTCCGCGGAAAAATCCACCTCGGCGGGAAGCTGAGCGGGTTGGTAGCCCCAGTAGGAGAATTCCCCGTACCTGGCGTCGGTGCCGGTGATGGGGACGAGGTTGCCAATCGGTGACTCTTGAAGCGCTTCGAGGTCCATGAAGCTCAGAATACCCGATTCGCCCGTCGCTTATTCAAGCAATACACGTTTCGCTTGACTGGGGGCCGAGCGTATTCAAGTTGACAGAGGCAGTCGGACACACTGTTCAAGCATCCTCGCTTCTACTTCAACAAGTCGTTGAGCTATTCAAGCTTTTTTTGGAATCGTTTTGGCCGCAAGGAACGATTGGCCAGATAGGAAAAAGCCGGTCCTCGTGTCGCGGCGCTTGGGATATTCGCAGAACGATCGGTGCCCAGCGCGAGGGTCGGAAGGCGATGCAGGCCCCACTTGTTTCCCGGTTGAGGGTGTCATCGGTCGGAAGTAGCTCAAGGCACGGCGTAGCGCTACGCCAACGTTTCGTGCTACTGGTCCGCCGTGCCGGCTTTCGTCGAGGACAGTACTTGGCCGCGTGGCGCGTGCAGTGGCGCGTTGGGTGGCCCGTCCAACGCGCCACCTTGGCTCTCACGATCCACGCTGTCGCGTGGTTACTGCCCGGTTCACCCTCCTGACCCCTCACCCTCTACGACGGCAAGGGGTCAGGAGGGTGAACCGGGCAGTTCTGGTGGGGGGATTGAACAGAGATCAGGGTTGGATGGAAGTGGGTTGTTGAAAAAGGTGGGTGGTGGAGGAGGGAAGGACGGTCAGGCAAGTCGACGTGGAATTACTCGGAAGCCGGTAGCGGTAAGGTCGTCGGGAAGGCCGAGGTCGGGAGGCCTTCAGGCCGTCTGGACGGAACTCTTGAAGGTGAGAGCAACGGAGTGAATGGGCGGTAGTGGGCGCATTAGCTCACGGGCGATGCACTGTGCGCAGCCAAGGCCGTCTATCTGCCCTTAAGAGTTGTCAGATCGAGATTTTCGATCTCGGCTCTGAGAATCTGCCCGACTTCGCTGTAGCAGCGTGCTGCAAGCTCGGGGTTGAGCCACAGCTCATCCTGAATATCGAGGCGATGGCCGACGTTGATTGGGTGATCGAGGACGGGTAGTGCCACGCAGCAGTCCCAATGATCCTTCGACCCGAAGGGCCCAGCATCGATCTCGTCGAGATCAGCAGCAAGCCGCATGAGCGCGAGGTCATTGCACAGCACTAGGTGGCTCGGGCATGACATCAAAGGCACCGATCCAAAGTCGGTCGCAATGACGACCCATGCTGCGGGGTGGGCGCGCGCATTTGCGAGCGAATCGAAGTGTTCGGAAAAGCTCGGGCAGTTGTTGATTTCGTCTGGCCGGCAGTACAGACCGCAGTTGGGGCACAGGTCGAAGTCTCGACCTTCGACATTGAATCCGGAGCCCTTCCCCACGATCTGTGATCCCCCGCAGATCGAGCATGAGGTCGTGATAGGGCTGAAAGCGCTCATGCTCGCGACCTACCCGAACGCAGTAGTCCTCAGTACAGCCCCTCGACGTCCGGCAGGTCCTCCGGGATCAGGTGCACGTAGCGGTCGAGCGTGAACGCGGGCGAGTGGTGGCCGAGTACGGTCTGCACCTGCTTCAGGTTGCAGCCGCGACGGAACAGACTCGACGCGAACGTGTGCCGCAGGGTGTGGAAGCTGGCCCACGGCGCGCCGATCGCTCGGGCGGCGGGCTTCATCACACGCACTGACAAGTTCGCCGGTAGCGGAATCGTGCCGACCTGGGTGGCGAACACGTACTGCCACGGGCCGCCTTGAGTTCGGCTGGCCTCGTGATGCCTCTGGAGCTCTCGTACCAATGCCTCGGCGATCGGGATCGACCGGACGCCATAGCGGCTCTTTGGCGTCGACAACTCGCCCTTGTAGTAGCCGCGCTTCACACGCAGTACGCGCGCGTCGAGGTCGATGTCA
>JAOPYV010000029.1 GCA_025964435.1 Thermoleophilia bacterium
CATGGCCCACCGGGCCCAATCAAGGGCAGGAACCGGCATACCCGACGTCGAATCACCTGCGGGTAGTGCCCCGTTTTCGGTAGGATTTTCATTCGATGTCGCAGGTCCAACTCAAGGTCAAGCCCCGCCGCACACGCTGCAATCCCGCGTGTGAGCCGCCTCCCTTCCGGTTCGACGCCGTTCTGGGACCGCGCTCGCGCGCCCACGTGTCCCGCGGTGCTGCCGTCGTGCGCATCCCCGGCCGCATCATCGGCTTCCTGTTCGCCGTCGTCGGCAAGCTCATCGACGCGGCATTCTTCATCGTCGGCATCGCCATCTGGTGCTCGCTACACATGGTCCTGTGGTCGTACGCATTCGACGCCGGTCCGGCCGCCGACTGCTTCGGCCTGCCGTGCCCGCCCTGGGTCACGTCGCGAGTCCTGCTCGGCTGCGCCGCGCTCGCCGCAGTCACCTTCACGCTCGCCATCATCCTGCGCCGCCTCGGTCATCGTGCGACCGCGAACGTGCTCGTGCTGCTCGTGACCTTCGACGTCGCGGCACTGATGATCCTCGGTGCGAACCAGCTCTTCTAGCCAGAGCCGAACGCACCGCCCGAACGTCCTCGCGCCCATGTAGTCTCGCGAGCAGATGCCCTTCGCACCCGCAACAGCAGCAGACCTCCAGCACATGCTGGGCGTGATCGGCGTGGATGATGTCGATGCGCTGTTCGCCGACGTTCCCGAGGCTGCCCGACCGACGCGCCCGATGGACATGGCCGACGGCGTCTCGGAGCAGGAGCTCGTCGCCGCGGCCCGCGCGCACGCGGCACGCAACATCGACCTGTCCGATGCGATCTCCTTCCTGGGCCTTGGCAGCTACGACCACTTCGTGCCGGCCGCCGTGCGCGCCATCACCAGCCGCAGCGAGTTCGCCACCGCCTACACGCCGTACCAGCCCGAGCTCTCGCAGGGCACGCTGCAGACGATCTTCGAGTTCCAGTCCTCGATCGCCGCGCTGACCGGGCTGCCGGTTGCCAACGCATCGCTCTACGACGGTGCGACCGCCGCCGCCGAGGCGATGCACCTTGCCGAGCAGACGACGGGTCGCAGCGAGGTCGTCATCCTGGCCACGGTGTCGCCGCGCATCCGTGCCGTCGTGCAGACCTACGCGAGCGCCTACGGCATGACGATCCTCGAGGCGCCGGCGGATCCCGCGACGGGTCGCGTCACCGCCGCCGCGCTCGAAGCACTCGTCGGCGACCAGACGGCTGCGGTGCTCGTGCAGCACCCGAACGCCTTCGGCCAGCTCGAGGATGCACCCGCGCTCGTGGCGATCGCCAATGCCGCTGGCGCCGTGTCCGTCGTCCACGCCGATCCGCTCTCGCTCGGCGTGCTCGAGGCGCCCGGCGCCTACGATGCGGGCGTCGTCGTGGGGGAGGGCCAGCCGCTCGGCTGCGCACCCGGCTTCGGCGGTCCGACCTTCGGCTTCATGGCGGCGCAGGAGCGCTTCATCCGACGCATGCCCGGGCGGATCGTCGGTGGCACCGTCGATGCAGCCGGCGCCCGCGGCTACGTCCTGACCTTCCAGACCCGTGAGCAGCACATCCGTCGCGAGAAGGCGACGTCGAACATCTGCACCAACCAGGCACTCTGCGCCCTGACCGGGCTCGTCTATCTCGGCTGGCTGGGGCCGGTGGGGCTCGCCGAGCTCGCCGAGTTGCTGGTTGCCCGCGCCGGGCGCACCCGCGATCGCCTCTGCGCGATCGACGGTGTTCGCGCGCCACACGGCAGCGCCCCCGTCTTCCGCGAGTTCCTGCTCGAGCTGCCGGTGCCCGCGGCGCCGGTGATCGCCTGGTGCGCCGCGCGCGGCGTGCTGCCAGGCTGGAGCGCGGGCGATGGCTGGCCGGAGCTGGGCGATCGCGCCCTGCTCGTCGCCGTCACCGAACAGCGCACCGACGCAGACATCGAGCTGCTCGCGACCACGCTGCAGCAGGCGATCGCCGAGGTCGGCGCATGACCGAGCCCATCGGGATCCACCCCGCGAGCGAGCCGACGCTGTTCGAGCGCTCGCGCCCGGGACGGCGCAGCTCGCGGCTGCCGCACGAGCCCGACACCACTGCTGCCATCGCGGCCATCCCGGCCGCGCTGCGCCGCCGTACGCCAGCGCCCCTCGCGGAGGTTGCCGAGCCGACGCTGGTGCGCCACTTCGTGCGCCTGTCGCAGCGCAACCATTCGATCGACTCGGGCTTCTATCCACTCGGCTCGTGCACGATGAAGTACAACCCCAAGGTCAACGACGAGATCGCGGCGCTGCCGGGCTTCGCCCGACTGCACCCGCTCACGCCGGCCAGCCACGCCCAAGGCACGCTCGCCGTCATGTGGCAGCTGCAGCACGCCATCGCCGAGCTGAGTGGTCTGCCCGCCGTCACGCTGCAGCCGGCCGCCGGCGCACACGGCGAGTACACCGGCCTGCTGCTCATGCGCGCCTGGCACGCCGAGCGCATCGCTCGTGGCGAGATCGAGACGGAGCCGCGCAAGGTGCTCGTCCCGGACACGGCCCACGGCACCAACCCTGCAACCGTCCGCATGGCGGGGCTCGAGACGCTCAGCGTCCCGACCGACGCGCGTGGCGGGATGGACCTCGAGGTTGTGCGCCAGCTCTGTGCCGAGCACGAGATCGCCGGCCTGATGCTCACCAATCCGAACACGCTCGGCCTGCTCGACGAGCGCATCCTCGAGATCGCCGCCGTCGTCCACGCTGCTGGTGGGCTGCTCTACTACGACGGCGCGAACCTCAACGCCATCATGGGTCGCGCGCGTCCGGGTGACATGGGCTTCGACATCGTCCACGTGAACGTCCACAAGACGCTGTCCACGCCGCACGGCGGTGGCGGCCCCGGGGCAGGCCCGGTCGCGGTCGGTGCGCGCCTCGCGCACCTGCTGCCGGTGCCGCGCATCACGCGCGCCAGCGACGGTACGTTCGATATCGAGCACGCAGCCGACGGCTC
>JAOPYV010000211.1 GCA_025964435.1 Thermoleophilia bacterium
CCACCACCATGAGTGACACCACCGCAACCGGCAAGGTCGTCGAGATCAAGGGCGTCGTCCTCGACGTCGCCTTCGAAGGCAAGCTTCCCGCCATCTACAACGCGCTCGTGATCGACGTGCCGCGCGACAACGGCGGCAACACCAAGCTCATCGCCGAAGTGCAGCAGCACCTCGGTGACGGCCGCGTCCGCGCGGTCGCCATGGACTCCACCGACGGCCTCGGCCGCGGCGCAACGGTGACCGACACCGGCACCGCGATCAGCGTCCCGGTCGGCGAGCGAACGCTCGGCCGCATCTTCAACGTCGTCGGCGACTCGATCGACAACAAGCCCGTCGAGGAAGGCGAGCGCTGGCCGATCCACCGCAACGCCCCGGGCTACGACGAGCTCAACCCGACCGTCGAGCTGCTCGAGACCGGCATCAAGGTCGTCGACCTGCTCGCCCCGTACATCAAGGGCGGCAAGATCGGCCTGTTCGGTGGTGCCGGCGTCGGCAAGACCGTCATCATCCAGGAGCTCATCAACAACATCGCACTGCAGCACTCGGGTCTCTCCGTGTTCGCGGGTGTCGGTGAGCGAACCCGTGAGGGCAACGACCTCTGGAACGAGTTCATCGAGGCAGGCGTCATCGACAAGGTCGCGCTCGTGTACGGCCAGATGAACGAGCCGCCCGGCGCGCGTCTGCGCGTCGCACTGACCGGCCTGACGATGGCGGAGTACTTCCGCGACGTGCAGGGCCAGGACGTGCTGCTCTTCGTCGACAACATCTTCCGCTTCGTCCAGGCGGGCTCGGAAGTGTCCGCACTGCTCGGCCGCATGCCGAGCGCAGTGGGCTACCAGCCGACCCTCGCAACCGAGATGGGTCAGCTGCAGGAGCGCATCACCTCGACGAAGAAGGGCTCGATCACCTCGATCCAGGCCGTCTACGTCCCTGCCGACGACTACACCGACCCGGCACCGGCGAACACCTTCGCCCACCTCGACGCCACCACCGAGCTCAACCGTGGCATCTCCGAGAAGGGCATCTACCCCGCCGTGGATCCGCTCTCCTCGACGAGCCGCGCCCTCCAGCCCGGCACCGTCACCGACGAGCACTACCAGTGCGCGAATGACGTGCGCGACGTGCTGCAGCGCTACAAGGACCTGCAGGACATCATCGCCATCCTCGGCATGGACGAGCTGAGCGAGGAGGACAAGATCGTCGTCGGCCGTGCACGCCGCGTCGAGCGATTCCTCTCCCAGCCGTTCTTCGTGGCTTCGCAGTTCACGGGCGCTGACGGCAAGTACGTCAAGCTCGAGGACACGATCCGCTCCTTCCAGGAGATCCTCGCCGGCAAGTACGACGAGGTGCCGGAGCGCTTCTTCATGTTCCGCGGCTCGATCGACGAGGTCGACGCAGCATGGGCAGCAGAGCAGTCCAAGACGGCAGCGACGGCCTGACATGGCAGAGTTCACCCTCTTCCCAGCCAAGATCGTCACGCCTGAGGGCGTGCTGTTCGACGGCGAGGTGCAGGAGCTCGAGGTGACGTCCGTCACCGGTGGGCTCGGCATCCTCGCCCGTCGCTCCCCGGTCGTGGCCGACCTCAAGGTCGGTCGCGTGCGCGCCAAGCACGAGGACGGCACGTTCACCACGTGGGCAACCGACGAGGGCTTCGCGCAGGCGTCGGACTCGACGGCGACCGTCGTGGTCGAGGACGCCATCCTGCTCGCGGACATCGATGAGGCGAAGGCCGCCGCGATCGTTGCCGAGGGCCAGGAGCGGCTTGCCGCAGTGGACAGCTCCGGCGCCAACAGCCACGAGACCAAGGCAGCCAAGCGCATGATCGCGTGGGGCGAGCACCTCGCCACCTTCCGCGAGCACAACCGCTAGGCAGTCGGGCAGTGAGCAGCATTACGTGACGGGCGGGCCTTCGGGCTCGCCCGTCGTCGTTACCCGATGCGTGAGGTCGTGCGGCGGGTGGTGCTGTCGTATCGAGGGCGCTTCGCCCCGACGCGTTGCCTTCGCATCCTGCTCAGGCCCACAACGCTCGGCGGCTCGCATCCTGCTCGCCGAGCGGGGCTCCGACCCTCGAGACGTCAGTCCCGCATGCCGTCCCGCCGTGAAGCCGGCCGCCGGGATGGCCGTCGTAGATGAAGATTCCGGGCGGGGCGAGCTCATGGGATCTGCCGTCGGGGTACTGACGCCGGTCGATTCTCTCAGCGCAGGATCCGTACCGCGCTCACAGAATCGGTGAGCTGACCTCGCCGTCGAATCTCTCAGCGCAGCATCGATACCGCGCTCACGGAATCGACGGTCGCACGGCGTGCCCGTCAGCCGGCGTGGCGGTCCGTATCGGCTTCGGCGGCCGCTGCAGCAGCAGCGTCGGCCTCGCGGCGGCGGGCGCCGGTGTCGGGCAGGTCCTGGCCGCGGCGGTCGCACCAGTCGGCCCAAAGACCGGGATCCGCTTCCACCCACTCGCGCTTCGGGCCGCCACGCAGGCGGGCTCGAAGGCGGAGGAAGCGGGGAATCGTCTCGTTCTCGACGCGGTCGAGGATCAGTGCGGCGCGGCGCCACTCGCTGGCGACGAGCAGCGCGCCCGGAAAGCCGAGGATGACGAAGCCCGGGCCCGGCAGCCAGCCGATGGCGGCACCACCAAGGATCAGCAGTACGCCAATGGTGACGCGGATGGGTCGGGCATACGGCTTGGCAGCTCCGCGCTGGCGCTCGGCTCGACGTTCCTCGTAGCGCTGGAGGAAACGGTTGGTGCGGATGGTCCGCTGGACGCGGTACCACGACCGGGGCTCGCCGGTCGCGCGAAGCTCAGGCGCCATGTCCATCGAATCTTCCTCCACAGGGTTATCATTGCAGGCGAATCGGCCGTCGGTCTGCCGAAAGCACGCCAACCTGCTCCACGCTCCGTACGGACCGGGAGGTACTCCGGTTTGCGTCGAATTATTCGAGGCTGCTCGACTGCTCAGGTGTGGTTCGAGCTGGGAAGTTCCGAGGTCGGCTCGGTCGGCTCCGCTGCGGACTGCGCGGCGATGTCGCGGTTGCGCTGGCGCACGCGGCGGCTCTTGACGATCTCGAGCTGGTAGGCGAGCACCACGCTGACGGCCACCGCCCCGGCGATGACGAAGCAGAGCACGAACAGGCCCTCCCCGTTCCAGTCCTTGGAGTTGCCGTAGTCGACGAACCGCAGCGCGAGGGCGACGGCACTCATCGCACCCGACCATGCCCAGAGCGTGGCCGCGACGCGGCGCGGCGAGAGCCCGACGTTGAGCAGGCGGTGGTGCAGGTGCCACTTGTCCGGGTGCGCGACCGAGACGCCGTGCTTGAGCCGCTTGAGCACGACGAAGGAGGTGTCGAGGATCGGCACGGCGAGCAGCGTCAGCGGGATGACCAGGCTGATGGCGGCAGTCGTCTTGAGCACGCCCTGCACGCTGATCACTGCGAGCAGGAAGCCGAGCAGCATCGATCCGGAATCACCCATGAAGATGCGCGCCCCCCCCTTACGCCAGTTGTGGGGCAGGAAGCCGAGCGAGGCGCCGCTCATCGCCGCCGCCAGCACCGCCACCGGCTGGCGCAGGTAGCTCGCCGCGATGATGGCGAAGGTCGCCCCGATGATCGCCGACTGTCCGGCTGCGAGTCCGTCCACGCCATCGATGAAGTTCATCATGTTCATCACGGCGACGATCCACAGCACGACCAGACCGATGCCCAGCACCAGCGGCATGTCGAAGGGCGGAACGAACGGCAGGTCGAGGCGCTCGATGATGAGCGGCGCCTGTCCGATGCGCAGTCCCTCGGGGCGCCAGATCGCGGGGATGGCCACGACAGCGACGGCGATCAGCACCTGTCCCGCCAGCTTTACGCGCCATGGCATGTCGAGCAGGTCGTCGATCGCTCCGAGCAGGCAGATCGCCAGCGCGCAGGCGAGCGTGACCGTCAGCTGGTGCTGGTTGAGCAGCGGGAGCCCGACGTAGTCGCGCCAGTCGACGAATGCGACGGTCGCGACGAGGATCGCGATGAGCATCGCCAGGCCGCCGAGCCGCGGCGTGACGGTCTCATGGACGCGGCGCTCGTCAGGTGCATCGACGGCGCCGAGCGCGATCGACAGGCGACGCACTGCAGGCGTGAGTGCCCACGCGAGCGCTGCCGCCGCGAGGAACGCCCACCACGCCGATCGATACGCCGTGTCGAAGAGACCATCCACGACGGTGGCTACTGCGTGCCGAAGAGCCGGTCGCCGGCGTCGCCGAGACCGGGCACGATGTAGCCCTTCTCGTTGAGCTTCTCGTCGATGCCCGCGACGTAGATGTCCACGTCGGGATGATCGGCGTGCAGCCGGGCGATGCCCTCCGGTGCTGCCAGGATCGCGAGGAGCCTGATGCTCGTCGCACCGGCGCGCTTGACCGCATCGACCGCAACGGTGACGGAGCCACCGGTGGCGAGCATCGGGTCCAGCAGGAGCACGTCGCGGTGCGCCATGTCGTCAGGGAACTTCTCGTAGTAGGTGACCGGCTCGAGCGTCTCCTCGTCCCGGTACAGGCCGATGTGGCCGATCTTCGCGACCGGCACCATGCGCAGCACGCCGTCGACCATGCCGAGGCCCGCGCGCAGGATCGGCACGACGGCGACCTTCTTGCCGCTCACTGCCTGCCCCATCGTCGTCTCGACCGGAGTCTGGATCTCGATCGGCTCGGTCTCCAGGTCCTTCGTCGCCTCATACGTGATGAGGTTGGCGAGCTCCTCCACCAGCGAGCGGAACTGTGCCGTGTCGGTCTCGACCTTGCGCAGCAGCGTCAGCTTGTGGCGCACCAGCGGATGGTCGACCTCGACCAGACGGCCTGTCGTCGTGGTGGGGACGGTCATACGGAGCCTTCTTCCAGTTCGGGGTACAGCGGGTAGTCCAGCAGCAGCACGCGTGCGCGCTCCGCGAGCTCGGCGATCTCGGCTTCGCCCTCGGCGCGCAGCGAGCCGACCATGATCGCGCCGGTCTCCTTCGCAGCCGCCTCGTCGAAGCCGCGCGTGGTCATCGCGGCCATGCCGGCGCGGACACCACTCGTGATCATCGGCTTCTGGGTATCGAAGGGAACCGAGTTCCGGTTCACCGTGATGCGAACCTCGTCGAGGCGATTCTCCGCGTCCTTGCCGGTCCAGTCGACGTCGCGCAGGTCGGCCAGCACGAGGTGCGTGTCGGTGCCGCCGCTGACGAGGTTCCAGCCGCCCGCCTGCAGCTCGCGGCCCATCGCCTTCGTGTTGGCGACCGTCTGGCGCGCGTAGGCGCGGTACTCGTCGGTCTTCGCCTGCTCGAAGCAGGCTGCCTTCGCAGCGATGATGTGGCACAGCGGCCCACCCTGCATGCCCGGGAAGACCGCGCGGTCGATCGCCTTGGCGTGCCGCTCCTTCGAGAGGATCAGGCCGGAGCGCGGGCCGCGCAGCGTCTTGTGCGTGGTCGAGGTGACGACGTCGCAGTGCTCCACCACGTCCGGATGGATGCCCGCGGCGACGAGCCCGGCGAAGTGCGCCATGTCGACCATGAGCAGCGCACCGACCTCGTCGGCGATCTTGCGGAACCGTGCCGCGTCGATCGTGCGTGGGTAGGCGCTGCCACCGGCGACGATCAGCTTCGGACGATGCTCCTTCGCCAGGCGCAGCACTGCGTCGAAGTCGATCAGGTGCGAATCGCGGTCGACGCCGTAGTGGACGAAGTTGAAGAGCTTGCCGCTGAAGTTGACGCTGTGGCCGTGGGTGAGGTGGCCGCCATGGTCCAGGCTCATCGCGAGGATCGTGTCGCCCGGATCCAGCAGCGCCATGTAGGCGGCGAAGTTCGCCTGGCTGCCGGCGTGCGGCTGCACGTTCGCGTGCTCGGCACCGAACAGCTGCTTCGCCCGGTCGATCGCGAGCTGCTCGACCTGGTCGACCACCTCGCAGCCACCGTAGTAGCGACGTCCGGGATAGCCCTCGGCGTACTTGTTCGTGA
>JAOPYV010000212.1 GCA_025964435.1 Thermoleophilia bacterium
CCGGACTGCGTCAGGGCGCCGGTGGCGGTGTCGCGTTGCAGCACCGCGACGATGCCGTCGCCGTTGCCGACGTAGAGGTGGCGTCCGTCGGGCGAAAGCGCCAGCGCAGTGGGGTATGCGATGCCCAGGAGCTGGCTGCACGAGCCCAGCGGTTGGTCCGACCAGCAGTCGCCGGCAGCGGTCGTCAGCTCACCTGTAGCGGCGTCACGAGCGTAACGACGAAGCAGCCCCTCATCGTCGGCGACGTAGACATCGAGGCCCTCAGGCGCGGCGACGATCGCCTCGTAGTTGGTGACCTCCCCGGACGCGCAGCCATCGGGCGCGTGCTGGTCCGCGACGAAGCCCTTCCACAGGCAGCCGCTGGTCCCGGCCAAGGCATCGACTGCAGCTACCGCCGACGACGGAGCCAGCAAGGCACCGATGAGCACGCACAGCGCCCAGCAGCCCCGCAACCTCCACACGCCGCGGCCGGGTACCCCCGATGCCCGCTCCCCCCGCATGGAACAGTCATCGGCCTCCCAACCCCCACGCGTGAATCGAATTCATCCTGCCGTTCGATAGTTCGGTCGGCCTCGTTCAGCCGCGGCCGTCGGACGAGCCGACGGGCGGTGCGACCTGTCGCGGCGGCGCAGCGTCCGCATCGGCACGACCCGACGTGGTCGCCACGACTCGCTCCTCGGCGGTCGGTGGAACGACTGGTGGAGCGGCGGACCGTGCAGCCGACGGCAGGGCGTTGGCTCGGCCGTTCGGCGCGGCCGCAGTAATACCCTCCGTGGTGGCGCGACCTGGAGTGGCACGCTCGAACGGAGTGCGCTCGGGTTCGGCCTGCTGCGCGTCACGGTCCGCAGCGCGGTCGTTCGATTCGGCATTCGAAGCGCCGCCGCAGGCCGTGAGGAACACGGCGGCGACGACGACGATGCGGGCGTGGACGGTGGGCAAAGTCATGCACGTATGATCGCACGGCCCGTTCGCCGTTCGATCTTCCGAGGTACTCAAGTGCGCCTGATTTCTCCCGCTCGAAGCATGCTCATGCTGACCATCTTCCTGCTTGCGAGCAGCCTCGCGCCGACCGTCGCCCACGCCGACACGGTGCTGGCCGGCGACCACGTCGTGCAGGGCGGCCTCTGCGCTGGGCTCGGCTGCCTCAACGACGAGGATTTCCCGGGCCCGCAGCTCGTGTCCAAGGAGGCCGACACCCCGGGCGTCTCGATGGTCCAGACGAACACCGGCGGATTCGCCCCGTACACGTGGGACGTGGCTGGTAACGAAACGAACTTCTTCATCCGTGACGTGACCAACTCGTCGCGGCTCATCTTCCGCGCCTTCCCCGGAACCGTCAGCAACCAGCTTCAGCTGAAGGCGTTCGGCGTGTCCGACTTCGCGGGCATCGTGCGCCAGACTGCGCCGCGAACGGGACAGGTCGTCGACGATGGATCGACGCTGCTGCCCGCGCTGCGCACGCTGCAGTTCGAGCGATACCAGCTCCCCGATACGACGGCGACCCACTTCGGCCCGACCGACGTGTCGTTCAATACGGCGTTCGGTCTGGGAGTCGCCGAGCCGCTCGCGTTGTCGGACATCGCCGGCGTCGCACTCGCCTCGGTCAAGCAGCTCGACGCGCGCGTGTCAGCGCTCGAGCTCACGCCTGGTCCGGCAGGCCCCGCTGGACCGGCAGGCGCCGCAGGTGCCGCAGGTGGAGCCGGCGCCGACGGGGCCGCAGGCACGAATACGCCGCGGGCCGCGACGAGGGACCAGCTCAACCAGGCCAACCGTCGGATCCTGGCGCTCGAGCGACAGAACGCCACCCAGACCAAGATGCTCCTGCGGCTCCAGGGCCAGGTGAACGCGCTGTCGTGAGTTTTTGGTCGGGATGTTCAGGATGAGGTAGGTCTGGGGTAGCTTCGTTTCCGTTCGAGCGGCGTAAGGATCGTCGCTCGCTGAGGGGAGCGTCCGTGCGCCGTCCAGTCCGTCATGCATTCATTGGAATCTTCGCTGTCGCGATGCAGCTCGTCGTCGCGTCGAGCGCTGCCGCCGCGCCGACCTTCCTCAGCTTCGCCGAGAACACCTCGCCGCAGTACCAGCATGCCGTCGGCTCGACGATGTGGATCAACCCGCTGTTCGGCGGCGGTTTCACCGTCAGTGCGGAGGAGAGCGCTGGAGACACCACGTCACTGGTCTTCCCGTCGCTCGGCGCGGGCTGGATCGGCGGCGGCTCGGTCGTCCCGACCGGTGCCACCGAGACGATGAACTACGATTGGACGCCCGCCCCGGCCAATCCTGGCGCGGTCCTGATCACCAGCAATCCCTCGGCGACGACGGTCGGCTTCACGGTCGCCGCTGACCCGATTCCCGCAGCTGGTGGATCGATCTTGTACCCGGGAGCGACGAACGCCCCATCTGCCACCGTCACCTTCGCCACCGGGAGCGACGCGGATTCCGGCATCGCGACGTGGCAGCTGCAGCGCCGCGTGGCGCCGCTGATGGGCGACATCTGCTCGGGCTACTCAGCTTACGCGAACGTCGGCCCGGCGAACCCCGCGGGCCCGACCTTCAGCGACGCGACGATCGTGAGCGGAAACTGCTACCAGTACCGGCTGGTCGTCACTGACAACGTCGGCAACGACGCGATCTTCTCGTCGGCGGTCGATCTCAAGGTCGACACCACCTTGCCGAGCGGCACCATCGACGCCATGCCGGTGAGCCCGTTCGCGGGCTCGGTCACGCTGACCGGCAGCTCCAGTGATGCCCACACGAGCGTCACGAGCATCGCCGTCACCTACGCGGGTCCGTCCTCCGGCACCGCCTGCTCAGGACTCACCGGTGCGAGCTGGAGCTGTTCCTGGGACACGACGGCATTGCCCGACGGCACCTACACGCTCACCGCAACCTTCACGGACACGGCCGGGAACACGAGCACCGTGACGCGCTCGGTGATCCTCGACAACAACGCGCCGGTGACATCGGTCTCCGCAATCGCGGAGGTGACGGGGCAGGCATTCCAGCACGTCAACGGCACGACGCTGTACTTCAACCCGGCCCAGGCTGGTTCGGCGACGGTCGAGGTCGATGCGGTCGACCCCGCCACCGGGATCCACAACGTCACCTTCCCGGATCTCGATGGGGCCGGCACCGGGTGGACGCCCGCCGGACTCGTCGACACGACGGCGTTCCCGTATGCCGTGACGTACGCATGGACGATCGGCGCAGCGAACCCGGGACCGCAGGTCGCGGTCGCGACTGACAACGCCATGAACTCCGCGAACGCGACGTTCCTGATCGCGGCGGACTCCACGGCACCTACCGGCGGTTCGGTGGGATACACCGACGGCTACGTCGTGACGACGAGCACGTCGGTGGCACTGGCACCGGGCGCGGATGCGGCGTCCGGCCTCTCGACGTGGCAGCTGCAGCGTGCATCGGCCGTACTGGTCGCCGACACGTGTGGTGGGTACGGATCGTTCACGAACATCGGTACCGCTGACCCGGCTGGCCCGTACGTGGACTCCAGCCTCGCTGACGCGACCTGCTACAGGTACCGCCTCGTGGCAACGGACAACGTGGGCAACGTGGCCACCTCGACCTCGGCTTCCGTGCTGAAGGTGGCGACTTCCGGTCCAGCCGCCAGCTTCGTCTCCTGGACGCAGACGACGGGCGCCCAGTTCCAGCACACCGCCGGCAGTACGCTGTTCTTCAATCCCGCACAGTCGGGCACCGCGACGCTCGAGGTCTCGGCCACTGATGCCGTATCGGGCATCACGAGCATCGCCTTCCCGGACCTCGACGGCGCTGGCACGCTGTGGACGCCGGCCGGCTCGACCGGCACCGACGTGACGCAGGCCTATTCCTGGTCGAGCGGCGCTGCCCACCCGGGAGCGAGGATCGTCACCATCACCAACACTGCGAGCGACACGACGACCGTGCCGTTCATCGTCACGGCTGACTCGGCCGCGCCCACCGGAGGCTCGCTGACGTACCCCGATGGCTACCGCGCGGTCGCCAATGCTCCGCTCACCTTCGCGAAGGGCACTGACGCCGGGTCCGACATCGGCTCGTGGCAGCTGCAGCGTCGTTCGGCTCCGCTCATCGCCGCGACATGTGGCGCGTACAGCGCGTACGCCAACATTGGCGCAGCGAACCCGACCTCGATCCACACCGATACGACGGTCGTCGACGGCAACTGCTACGAGTACCAGCTGCAGGTGACCGACAACGTCGGCAACGTGGCGACGACCACCAGCGCATCGACAGTGAAGGTCGACAGCACGCTCCCGACGGGAACCATTGCCGCGGCACCGGCAAGTCCGTTCGTCGGTACGGTCGCCGTGACGGGCACGTCGGCTGATGCCGGCAGTGGAGTCGGCACCGTGGACGTGACGTACTCCGGTCCGGGGAGTGGCAACATCTGCCTCGCCGCGGCGACGCCGGCCTCGTGGAGCTGCAACTGGGACACGACGACGGCGGCGGACGGTGCCTACACCGTGACCTCGACGGTCACCGATGCCGCAGGCAACGTCGGCACGGCGACACGCAGCGTCCTGGTCGACAACGGCGCGCCATCGGCGTCGCTCGACAGCCTCACGGAGGGCACGGGCAGCCAGTTCCAGCACGTGGCCGGCTCCACGCTCTGGTTCAATCCGACGGCGTCCGGCTCCTTCACGGTGCGCGTCGCCGCAAGTGACCCGGGTTCGGGCATCCAGCGCGTCGACTTCCCCGACATCGACGGAGCGTCGACCTCCTGGACCCCGGCCGGCGGCTCAGACACCACTGCGCCGTATGAACAGGCCTACGCCTGGGTCGCCGGAGCTGCGGCGCCCGGTGCCCAGCAGGCCACGGCCTTCGAGCTGGGTGGGCTGTCGGCGAGCGCCGGGTTCACCGTCGCGGCTGACGCGAACGCGCCCGCTGGCGGCTCGATCGCCTACCCGGAGACGACCTCAGGGGCCGTGAGCGTGACGTTCGCCGTCGGCTCCGACACGGCATCCGGCATCTCGTCCTCGCAGCTGCAGCGTCGCAGCGCTCCGCTGGTCAACGGCGTCTGCGGAAGCCAGGGTGCGTTCGCCGACCTCGGCGCTGCAAGCGCTGCGAGCCCGTTCAGCGACACGACCACCGCGGCCGGCAACTGCTACCAGTACCGGCTCGTGGTCACCGATCGCGTCGGCAACGTCGCTTCCTTCAGCTCAAGCGTGACGCTCAGGTTTGCGGAGGTCGCGCTCAGCGGCACGACGGGTGGCGACACGATCGCAGGAACCGACTCGAACGATGAGATCAAGGCCGGAGCCGGCTCCGACACCATCCTCGCGAGTGCCGGCAACGACACGATCGATGGTGGCCCCGGAATCGACACGCTGGCGCTGGCAGCCTGCAAGGGCGCGAACGTCGACCTGGCCCGTGGCATGCTGACGGGCTGCGGCAACGGCACGACGAAGATCACCGGCATCGAGGTCGTGACCGGATCGACCGGCAGCGACGTCATCACGGGCAACACCAGCTCCAACCGACTGCTCGGAGGTGGCGGCAACGATGCCATCAACGGCGGTGGCGGCAACGATCATGTCAACGGCGGCGAGGGCAACGACAGGCTGTCGGGTGGCACCGGCGCCGACCAGCTCCTCGGCGGCAACGGCGTCGATACGATCGACGCCGGTCACGGCAACGATCGCGTCACCGGCGGAGCCGGCAGCGACCGGATCGGTGGAGGCTCAGGCAGCGACATCGTCGTGGCGGGTGCCGGCAACGACATCGTGCGCGGTGACGCGGGCAATGACCGGCTCGACGGCGGGATCGGCGCGGACCGGCTCGACGGCGGCGTTGGCAGTGATCGACTGACGGGCGGCGCTGGCGCGGACAACCTGCGCGGTGGCGATGGGAGCGACGAGCTGCACGGCGGCGTGGGCCCGGACGTGCTGTTCGGCGGCTTCGGCAGCGACAGGCTCGTCGGCGGCGTGGGCGTGGACCGCTTCATCGGTGGCACCGGTGAGGACACCGTCAACGACTGAGGTTCATGCGCTCGCGGCGCTCCAGCTCGACGCGGCTCGGCTCTTCCGCGGCGAAGGAACCCGTCTGCACCTGACCCGCGCGCAAGTACTTGCTGATCACGACGCCGTTCGGCGAGGTGCGGGTCTCGACGGTCTCGAACGCCGCCGGCACGGCGCCAGTGCCGAACAGCCGCTTGCCGGTACCGAGCACGATCGGGAAGACGAGCAGCGTCAGCTCATCGAGCAGGTCCTCGTGCAGCAGCGTCTGGTACAGCACGCTGCTGCCCTGCACGAGCAGGTTCGGCCCGTCCGACTCCTTGAGCTGACGGATCGCGTCGACCACGTTGCCCTGGAGCCGTACCGTGCGCTTCCATGTCAGGGCCTCGCTCGACGAGGTTGCGACGTACTTGATGCAGGCGTTGAAGCGCTCGGCGATGTCGGAGTCGTCGACGAACGGCCAGTAGGCGGCGAAGATGTCGTAGGTGCGCCGACCCAGCAGCAGGTCGAACGGCTCGCGCATCACTGCATCGATCGCCCCGCCCGACATGTCGTCGAAGTAGGGCACGGTCCAGCCGCCGTACCTGAACCCGCCGGACGTGTCCTCCTCAGGGCCGCCCGGCGCCTGCATCACGCCGTCCATCGTCACGAACGTCGCGCCAATGACCTTGCGCATCATGTACCTCCCGGCATCGTCTCTCGTTCAGGCGACGAGGTGCCCCGCGACCGGGGCGCTACACGGTGCGGCGAAGCAGGATGACGGCGCTTCGGCGTGTCGACGCCACGACGTCGCGCGCACGACGTCGTCGAGTGTCAGACCGGCCCGACCTCGATGTCGCCACTCGAATACACGGTGACGTTTCCGACGTTGTCGACGGCGTGGTACGCGTAGCGATAGCAGGTGGAACCAGCCGGGACGATGTCCGCCAGTGACGTGGACGAGCCGACCCCGGCGATCTCGGTGTACGAGCCGAATGCGCCGCAGCCCTCGGCGGAGCTGAGGGCTGCCGAGGCGCGCCACAGCCGAGCTTCAGAAGCCGCCACCCCGGCGCCGCCGTCGTGACCTGGTGCCAGCGTCAGCTGCACCGTGGTCGTCGCAGAGTGGATGCCATCGACGAGCTCAGGTGTGGTGACTGCGCCGCCGGTCGGCCCGGCGCCATCGACCCGCACGGTGAACGCGCTCGCGTTCGTCATCAGCCGCCCTGCGCGGTTCGTGGCCGTCAGCGCCTGGACGCCGGGGGATACGGCGGGCGATAGGGCGACCCAGGCGTAGGTCGCCTGGTAGCGGCTCGGGGCGAACGCCGAGCTGACCGCTCCTCCGCCCTTCAGGCCGAGCATCGCGGGAAACGCGAGGTGCTGCACGCCGCTGGCGGGGTCGCTCGCGTCCGCCTCGACCCGGAAGCTGCCCGACGCCGACGGATTGATGTAGATCGTCATGCCCGACACGTGCTGGCTGCGCACGCCGGAGACGGGCGTGATCGCGACCCCGGAGGGTTGGAGCGTCGAAGGGGCGACCACGCCCACCTTGATGTCGGGGCTCTCGTACGTCGCCCAGTTCCCGACGTGGTCCTGGACGCGGTAGCGAAAGCGATAGCACGCCTGGTCGCTCGGAACGGTGTCGACGAGCGAGCTCGCGGGATCGTCCGGGCCGACCTGTGCGTAGCTGCCATAGGTCGTGCACGAGCCGGCCTCGAGCGGCGCCGTGGCACGTAGGAGCTGGGCTCCGACGCCGGCGAGGCCGGAGAGCGCATCCACGCCAGGTGTCAGTTCGACGGCGAGGTCCTGCGACGTGGCATATCGACCGTCGGCGCCGGCGAGGCCCGTCACGCCGACCGCACCTCCGATTGGTGGCGCTGAATCGTTGAACAGCGCGAGCTGCCTCGATGCAACGTTGCCGGCGCGATCTGCGACGCTCAACGTCGTCGACGGATCGCTGCTCGAGCCTGCGACCCAAGAGATCTGGTTCGACTCATACGGGCCGCCTTCTGGCGTCGACACGGCGGAAGCGACATGCGTGAAGCCTGTCGCGAGTCCGGTGAGTGCGGGGGTCGCGGCGTACGCGGCGCCGGAGCCGCCCGGTCCGTCGACGACCGTCGTCGAGACCGTGATACGGCCAGCGTCCACCCCCCGGTAATACAGACCCAGCATCCCGAGATATGCGCCGCCTTCGATCACGTTCGGCAGCGAGGTGTACGTGGGATCCTGCGTATCGATCTTCACCTCGTGGGTTCTGGTGGCGGTTGCGTTGCCGGCGACGTCGACGGCGTAGGAGCGCTGCGTCTCGGTGGCGGCGACGGTGCGGGGCCCGGTCGCCATCTGGACGGTCGGCGAGAACTTGGGGTCGGTGCCGTCCGTCGTGTACATCACCGCCGCGAGTCCGGAACCCGCGCCATCTCCATAGATTGGTTTGACCTCGACCGGACTGGTGTTGTTCCATCCGGCGGCGTTGGGCGTCGGGATGGTCGCCGTCGTGAACGTGGGAGCGACGCTGTCGACGAGCACCGATGCGACAGCCCGGGACGGCGCAGGAGTTGCGTGCCCAACGGCGACGACGTCGTGCCACCCATCGGCCGTGCCGGCGGGAATCGCGAGCGACGTGATCGCGGCCGCGCCCGAGCCGTCGACCTGGGCGGGTTCCCCGCTGATCGGCTGTCCATCCAGCTCGAAGGTGACCGGCTCGTTCGGGAGGAATCCCGTCAGGGTGCCGGTGGTCGTTGCGGGCAGGCTCGCCCCGAAGACGTATTGCGCGAGCGTGAGCGTCTTCGGGCTGACGACGACGAGGGCGCTCTCCGGTCCCTCGGCGCCGCGCCAGTTCGTGCCGAGCGTGGGAGTGACGGCATAGGTCCACGAGCCGAGCGGCACGGCGAGCTCGGTGCATGTGTTCGTGGCAAGTACCCCGCTGCAGCCCGGGCCGATCGACTGCAGGGCATGGGTCTCCGAGTCGTAGCGGGCGACGCGGTAGCCGTCGACCTGGCTGCCGTCGGCCGCAGAGCTGGGCGCCCACGTGACCGTCGCGGTCGAGGCGTTGTCGACTGACACGCGTGGTTTCGGGCCGGTATTGATCGTCGTCGCATGGGCGGTGCTCATGCCCGCGGCCTGCTCCTCGAAGCCGGTCCAATATGCGGACGCCAGCGAGGTGATACTGCCGCCGACGATCAGGGTTGCCAGCAGGAATAGGAGGGTTCGTGCGGTCATCCGCCCACCTGTACATGTACATCGAAGTGCGCGCCCTGACATGCATCGACGGCGTCGATGTCCATGGTGATCGCATCGTCCAGATGGATGTCACGCGCGCCGTTGCTGGATCCGACGCGCGGCGGAATCGTCCAGCCCCCACCCCCGTTGTCCGCGTTCGTGAACGACAGCGCGCTGACGTCGCAGCCGGCATGGGCGGCATCGACGTCGAAGCCGCCGGTCCCTGCACCTGCATCCAGCTCCAGCGTCTGGAGGCGAACCTCGAACGGGTTCCGATTCTCGACGCGAACTGCGACGCTGCCGCTGGCTCCCGGGCGCAGGTACGCGCTGGCGACGGCAGGCTCGAGCAGGAGCTCCTGCGTGCTGTCCAATCGGCTCGCGGCTGCGCCGGTGCCGTTCCCCGCCCAGTATCCGAACGTGCTGGTGGCGAGCACCGCGGCGCCCACGACTGTCGCAACGCCAGCGATGATGCCGTGCATGTCCAGGCCCTCCTTGCCGTCGCACCGGGCATGATCGGGTCGACGGGGGCGCCGGCACGTTGCCGACACCCCCGCAGCCCGCGTGTGCGTGATCAGGCGTGTCGCTAGTTGCTCGACAGCGTGAGCGTCAGCGTCGCGCCCTTGCACGCGTCCTGGCTCACGCCCGATTCGGCGAACACCAGCGAGCCGTCGACCGGAAGCGCTTCGGCGGTGGCGCCTGCCGGGACCTGGTGACCCTGCGCGACATCTGCCATCGAGAAGTCATCGGTGTCACACGTGGCATGCGCGCCGTCGACGGAGATGCTGACGAGCCGTACCGTGCCGACGAAGATGTCGGAGGTCGTCGCATTTGCGGCCGTCAATGCCACTGGAACGTCGGTCCCGGGTGCGAGGCCTGCACCGATCGTTCCGGTCAGGGTCACGTTACCGCTCGTGCCGACGGTCGCCGACCCGCTACCGCTACCGCCACCGGTCCAGTATGCGACCGCGATGCCGGTGCTGGCGAGCGCGAGTACGACCCCAAATGCTGCAATTCGACGCCTGCTGATGAGCTTGCTCATGTCTAACCCCTCTGAGGATGCTGTGACCGTGCCTGGAGTGTCCAGGCCGTTGTCGTCCTTCAATGAGGTTGTCGTCGTGTCAGTCGCACCCGCACACTCCCCGTCCGGGTATCGGGCGCTGCCAATTGGGTGGGCGCGACGGCGAGTGTGGTCGTGCTAGTGGATGATCCCGGCACGGAGGGCGAGCGCCACGGCTCCCGTGCGATTGTGTACCGCGAGCTTGGACATGAGCGATGTGACATGTACCTTGATCGTTTCCGTTGACACCCCGAGCTGCGCGCCGATCTCCTTGTTCTGCAGGCCGGCTGCCACGAGCTCCAGGACCTCATGCTCGCGAGGCGAGATCGATGCGCGTGGCGGCGCGAACATCCGGCCGGCGATGACCGGATCCACGAATCGACCTCCAGCGAGCACGGCCTGTACTGCCGTGGCGAGCAGCTCGCTGCTCGCGCCCTTGTCCAGGTAGCCGCTCGCGCCGGCGCTCAGTGCGCGCTCGACGTCCTGGGTGCGAAGGCTCGCGGAAAACATGATCGTCCGCGTCCGTGACCCGATCTGCCCGAGGCGCGTGACCACCTCGATACCGCCCAGGCCGGGCATGTCCAGGTCGAGCAGCGCGATCGTCGGATCCAGCAGCTCGACCATGTGGACGGCCGCGGCGCCATCGCAGGACTCGCCGACGACGTCGATCCCGACGTGCTCGAGCCGCATGCGAAGGATCTCCCGCATGAGTGGGTGGTCGTCAGCGATCACGCAGGTGGGGCGCGTCGTCATCAAGTGCTCATCGCTGGTGCGTCATGTTCCATTGCCGTTCAATCCCTGCGTGTGGGTCGTGTGGCTGTCAGATGGGCCATCGACATTCCGCCACGCACCCTATCTCCCCAATTGGGGGGTTACCTATGCCAAGCGGCTCAATAAACTTCCGCATAGTGCAGTGGTCGAAGGTTTGCCCGAATTATCGCCGGAAACGATCGTTGGGGCGGCTGCCCAGCCCGGCGGCAGTCGCATCCGACGAGGAGGGTCCCATGGAGGCGATCGACGAGCGGCACGCAACGCCCAGGCCCCGTCGGCCGATCGTGCCGCTGTTCACCGGCATGCAGCGCATCCCGGGCGGGCTCATGCTCATCCCGCTCATCCTCGGCTCGCTGTTCGGCACCTTCCTGCCTGACGCGATCGGGATCGGCAGCTTCACGACAGCGCTGTTCAAGGACAGTGCGCTACCGCTCATCGCGCTGCTCATCTTCGCCACGGGCGCACAGGTCACGGGCCGGACCGGCGGCCCGATCCTTGCCACGGCCGGCGTGGTGCTGCTGATGAAGAGCATCGTCCCGGGAACGCTCGTAGTGCTGCTCGGGCTCGCAGTCGGCATCGACGGCGTCGCCGGACTGTCGATCCTCGCGATCCTCGCTGCCGCCGACAACAGCAACGGCGGGCTGTGGCTGGCCTTCTCGGGGCAGTACGGCGACGAGCGCGATCGTGGCGCCTACATGGCGAGCGCGATCAACGACGGGCCCTTCTTCAGCCTATTGTTCCTCGGCGCGTCGGGCCTCGGCGACATCCCGTTGATGGCGCTGGTCGCCGCGATCGTGCCGTTCCTCCTTGGCGTGTTGGTCGGCAACCTCGACTCGGCGTGGCGCGACGTGCTGCTGCCCGTCCCCAACATCGTGATCCCCTTCTTCGCCTTCGCGCTCGGAACCGGCATCGATCTCGGGGCGATCGCCGAGGGTGGCCTGCAGGGCCTGGTGCTCGGGCTGATCGTCGCTCCAGTCACCGGATTCTTCGTCTACCTCGGCTACAAGGCGATGCTGCGCCGGGGTGCGATGTCCGGCATGGGGTTCGCCGCCGGAACGACGGCCGGCAACTCGGTCGCCACGCCGGCGGTCGTCGGTCTCGCCGATCCCGACTTCGCCAAGTACGTCGACGTGGCAACGGCGCAGGTGGCGGCGTCCGTCCTCGTGACCGCGATCCTGGCGCCGCTGCTCGCGGCAGCCATGCTGAAACGCGCGGGGGCCCTCATCCCCGCGCGCATCACCGGCGGGCACGGCGAGGTCGTGCCGACGAAGGTGATCTCCCACGCGCAGGATGAGGGCATGACATGAGGCGACGCGTCGCCATCGTGGCCGACGACCTCACGGGTGCGACCGATACTGGCGTGCAATTTGCGCACGCGGGGTGGAGCAGCGAGCTGTTGCTGGAGGAGTTCTCAGCAGCCAGCCTGCGCAGTGCGTGCTCGGCCGTGGTCGCCGTGGCGACCGACAGCCGCGCAGGCAGCGCCGACGTCGCAGACGCCCGGGTTCGCCACGTGATCGCGGCGGCGCGCGAGGCCGGATTCGATCGCCTGTACAAGAAGGTCGACTCGACGCTCCGTGGCCCGGTACGGGCCGAGGTCGAGGCGGCCCGACAGGCGTGGGCCGATGATGCGATCGCGGTGGTATGCCCGGCGTTTCCGGCAGCAGGCCGCACCGTGCGCGACGGCGTGTTGCTCGTCGATGGAGTGCCCGTGGGCGAGACCGCGCTCGCGCGCGACCCCGTCACCCCGGTCACCGAGAGTCACATTCCGACGCTCCTGGGCGGGGCGCATGTCCGGCCGGCCAGCGATGGGGACGCTGGCGCACTGGCCGAGGCGCTCCGCGCTGCGGGACCACTGGTGGTCGTCGACGCGAGCACGGAGGGCGACCTGTTGCAGCTCGGCCGAGCCATCGACATGCTCGGCGCGCAGGCGCTGCCGGTCGGGGCCGCCGGCCTCGCTGCGGCGCTCGCCGACACCTGGCAGCAGGATGCCCCCGGCGGGCCGCTCCTCGTGCTGGTCAGCTCCCAGAACCCCGCCTCGCTGGCGCAGGCCGAGGCGCTCGGTCAGCGACGCTCGGTGCTGGCGGTGACGGCGCCGGCTGACATCGCACCGGAGGTGTGGATGGCATGGCGCGCCGAGCTGTTGAGCTCGGTGGAGCGGGGTGCAGCCGACGGCTCGCTCGACGTCGTGCTCGTGCTGGCCCCGCCGCGACATGCCGAGCTCGATCCGGCGCGGGTCTCCGCATTGCTCGGGCAGGCCGTGGCGCGCGTCGCGACAGCGCACGACGTACGAGGTTTGGTGCTGGTCGGCGGCGACGGTGCGCGCTCGACCCTGGAGTTCCTGGGCGCCCGTGGAATCGAGCTGCATCGGCAGCTGGATGCCGGCGTACCGCTCGGCGTCGTGGTCGGCGGCGACGCCGAAGGCACCCAGGTCGTGACCAAGGCGGGCGGGTTCGGTGGCCCCTCGATGCTGGTCGACATCGCCGAACGGCTGCGCGAGAGCGAGGCGGCGCGATGACCCGGCCGCTCCTGGCGCTCACGCTCGGCGACGTCGCGGGCATCAGCGGTGAGATCACCGCGAAGGCCCTGCTGCTGCACCCGGACACGCGTGCGCTGGCCCGCATGCTGGTCATCGGTGACGTCGACGCCGTGCGCGCAGGCGCGCGCCATTCCGGCCTCGACGAGCAGGCCGTCGTCCCGGTCGAGGACGCACGTCAGTGCGGCGATGACCCGGACCGGATCTACGTCCTGCAGACGGGCCCATCGCTGGCGCACGTTCCCCTGGGCGCGATCCATCCCGACGCCGGTGACGGCGCCGTCCGCTTCGTGCGCCAGGCCTGCACGCTGGCGAAGGAGGGGCTCGCCGACGGTATCGTCACGGCGCCGCTCAACAAGGCGGCCATGCACGCCGCCGGTCACCGCTGGCCCGGGCACACGGAGCTGCTGGCGCACGAGTTCGGCGTCGAGCGCTACAGCCTCGTCCTGTCCGCAGGCGACCTGTACCTCTTCCATGCGACCACGCACGTGTCGCTGCGCCAGGCGATCGACGACCTCACCCGTGAGCGGGTCGCCGAGGTGATTCGCCTGGCTGCGGGCTTCGCGAGGGCAGTCGGGGATCCCGACGCCACCATCGCGGTTGCGGGCCTCAACCCGCACGCTGGCGAGGAGCGGCTCTTCGGGGATGAGGATGCCGATCGCATCCGCCCGGCGGTGGAGGAGTGCGTGGCCGGCGGCATCGACGCGGTCGGCCCCCTCCCGGCCGATGCCTTGATCCCGGCAGCGATGCGACGGGGCGCCTACCGGTTCGTCGTTGCCTGCTACCACGACCAGGGGCACGTCCCCTTCAAGGCCGTGTACGGCGACGACGGAGTCAACATCACGGTGGGCCTGCCGACCGTCCGCGTGTCGGTCGACCACGGCACCGCCTTCGACATCGCCGGTCGCGGCATCGCGCGCGAGGAGAGCCTCGTGCTGGCGATCGAGCGTGCGGCAGCACTCGCGCCGCGGTGGGACGACGTCTGGCACGCGCTCAGTCGCGGCGCAGGCTGAAGCCGCGACTGCCGAGCGCGCCCGGGCCTCAAGCTGTGCCGCGATCGTGACGACAGTCTGGAGGTGGAATCGTTTCGACGAAGTTGTGTGGCCGCCCTCGCTGCGTGTCTGGTGGCCGCAAGCGTGATGGCGAGCACCGTGGGCGGTGCCGTCGGCGCGTCGTCGGCTTCCACGACGGTGGGCGCCTCAATTCTGAGCGCGACCAGCCTGGTCACGACCGGCTGTCCCTCCGGCGCCGCGGGGATCACCGACTTCGGGGCCCTGCTGCCGGGCGCGTCCGTGACGTCGTCCGCCGATTGCGCCGTCACCTTCGGGTCGAGCAACAACACCAGCATGCTGCTGATCCGTCAGGCCGACGGCTGGGGTGACGCGCTATGGCGGACCGGGAACGGCCCGGCGTTCGCCGGCTACGCTGCGGACGGGCGCTACGAATCGACCTTCGGCATGTACTCGCACGCCAACGCGGCGACGTCAGGAGGCGACGGCACCTACCTGGCCGGGTTCACCGGCTCGCCGCCGCGAACGAGCATCGTGAAGCTCGGCCGGAGCGGCGTGCCCGTCGCAGGGTGGGGCACCGGCGGCATCGCGACGGTGGACGTGGCTGGCGCGGCGTCCGACCAGGGGCACGACGTGGTCGTCGGCGACGATGGCGCGGTCTTCGTCGCGGGCTGGTGGGAACCGGTTCCGGGGACGCAGGCGCCGTACGTCGCACGCCTATTGGCCAACGGCACGCTCGACCCGGCCTTCGGCACCGGCGGCATCACGACGCTGGCCGCTCACACCGGCACGCAGGGGCGAATCGGGCTCGCGGTCGACGCGGGCGGACGCCCCGTCGGCTGCTGGCGACGTTCGAACGGAACATCGATCGCGTTCCGGCTGACCACGTCCGGGGTGCTCGACTCCAGCTGGGGCGCCGCAGGAGTGGCGACGCTCACCGCCCCCGCGCCCTGGGACTCGTTGGAAGCGGTCGCCTGCCGCTTCGATGGCACCGGCCGTCTGGTGGTGGCTGGCAAGGCGATCGAAAGCACCGGCGACTACTCGCAATGGTGGGCCGCTCGGCTGGACGCGACTGGCGCATTGGACGTCGGGTTCGACGGTGACGGCCACGCCATCGTCACCGTCGGCACGACCGGTGCCGGCGAGCGCAACCAGGTGCACGCGCTCGGCTTTTCACCAACCGGACAGCTCGTGCTGACAGGGCAGGTAGCTGGTAGCGGCCCGTACGATTTCGGAGCAGCCCGCTTCACGGGCGCCGGGGCGCTCGACAACTCGTACGACACCGACGGCCTGGCCACCGTCGACACGAACACAGGATCGAACGAGTGGTCGTCGCGCGGCGCGGTGCTGCCCACCGGACAGGTCGTCGGCGTCGTCAGCGATGGCCGGGCCTTCCGGCTTGCGGCGGACGGCGCGCGCGACACGACGTTCGGCACGGCGGGCACGGTGACCTTCGCCGGATTCACCGAGCTGCAGACGGCGCACCTGGCCCAGGACGGGCGCATCATGGTGCACGGCATCGCGCAGGTCGCAGGCCAGGACGAGTTTGCCGCGTCCGCGATCGACGGCGTGGCGATTGCCGACTACGACGACGCCGCTGGCGACGACTGGGCAACACCGTCGGCAGCCCACTTCGGGGCGTGCCTGCGCACGGTCGGCGCCGGTGCGACAGCTGCGTGGACCACCGGCGCGTGCGGCACGACGGATGGCGTGTCCTGGAACGACGTGCCCGCCACGTCGGACAAGATCGCGGATGGTGCCTCCGGCAACGCCGCCGGGACGGTCGGCATTCGCTTCGGCATGCGCATGGCGCCAGCGCAGTCGCCCGGCCGCTACTCCGCGCCTGTGGTCTTCGAGGTGACCGCTCCGAGCGCCTGAGCTGCAACGCGTCGCGTCCCGCGCTCGATATTTCGGTTACGGGACATGCAGCGCGGCTGCAGGGGACAGGGGCAGGCCTTGATCGACTCCATGACACGTGCGCGCGGCGCACATGCCGCGCCATCGGCGAGCGACGGGCTCGGCCCGCTGGCGGCGATCGGCCGGCTTGCGGCACAGCCGGATGCGCAGCTGCTCGGTACGGGCGATCGCGGGGCGGTCGCCATCTCTCGATCTCCCGGCGCCGACAGCTGGACGCTGACCACGCTGGCCCACCCGTCGGGGATGGCGTTCGACAGCCCCGTCGCCGCAGTTGCCTACGCCGTCGATTCGCTCGGCGTCGAGGAGTTCTCCGCGAGGACACTGTTCCTCCCGGCGCCAACCCTGCCGCGCCACGATCCGTTCCCGACCGCACCGATCGCCACGGCTCCGACGGCCCCGATCGCCACCCCCGCTTCGACGCAGTTCCCGCTCACCGCGCAGGATGCCGGCGCGGCACTCCAATCGGGCCGGGCGACCCTCATCGAGGGGCTCGGTCCGGATGGGCGGGTCTACACGCTCTACGGGATGAGCATGCGCACCAGCGGTGGCTCGGGCCTGAGCGGTACGAATCGTCCGTCGTGGCAGTCGGGCGCCGACGAGGTCACCGGCCGAACCACTGACGGCGATGTCGTCGTGCGCGACCAGACCTCGTACCGGGTCAGCGTTTGGGCAGTGAAGGAAGGCGCTGGTGGTCGCCATCACTACGTCAACTCGTCGCGGGCCGGCCTCGACGACCTGGTGCAGGTGCATGGCGTGACCGCCTTCCGCGTGCCGCCACAGGTGACGAGCGGCGCGCGCTGACGTCCCGGTCGTCGTGGCTGCGTGCGCGATGCCGCAGACGCCGTAGCAAGCTCGTGGCTTCCCGACCTGTCTGCGGGAACTGACCGGTTCCCGCCATCGACCCCGGGTACCTCCTTGGTGGATATCCAACCAAGGAGCACACCATGAGTTCAACCTGGATCCAGAGCCGCGCAGCTGCGCTGACGCTCCTGACGTGGACAGCGCTCTTCTTCGCGTTGTTCGTGGCCTGCGGGTCAGCACAGGCGCAGACCGGCAGCACGACGCTCCAGGCGACCGTGGGGCCGGATCCCACGATCACCCTGACACGGGGTGGGCAGCCCGTCACGACATTGCCGGCGGGCACGTACACGATCGAGGTGGATGACAAGGCCGACAACCACAACTTCCATCTCACCGGGGCAGGGGTCGACGAGACGACGACCGTTCCGGAGGTCGCAACGGCGACCTGGACGGTTGCCCTGCGCGAGGGCACCTACAACTTCGTGTGTGATCCGCACGCGGAGAACATGAAGGGGAGCTTCACCGTCACGGCTGCCGCGACGGGCGGTCTGCCCTTCACGGGTCTCGACACCGTCAGCATCGCCCTGCTTGGTGCGTCGTTGGTGGCGGGGGGCGTGGCGCTGACATTCGTCACACGCCGCGGTCGCTCGACGCGACACGGCGCCTGATCGGGCACCAGCGACGGCATCGTCCTGCGCGGGCAGCCTCGAGCTGTTCGCGCAGGACCGTTTCCGGGTGACATAGTGCGCCCAACGAGGGGACCACGCGATGCCGAACGACGCCACACCATTGACGCAAGACCATGCCCGCCGCCTCGGGCGATGGGTCGGAATCCTCTACATCATCACGTTCGCGTCTGCGATTCCCGCGCTCCTGCTCTTCCAGCCGGTGCTCGATGACACGCGCTACGTCCTCGGCGGCGGGCAGGACAACCAGATCGCCTTTGCAGCGCTGCTCGAGCTGATCCTGATCGTTGCGAACATCGCCACGGCGGTGGTGCTCTACCCACTCGTGCGCAAGCGCTTCCCTGTCGCGTCGCTGGCCTACGTCGCCGCTCGCATCATGGAATGCGTCTTCATCGCGGTCGGGATCCTCAGCCTGTTGACCATCGTCACGCTTCGGACAGAGGCTGCCGACTCGGATGCCGTGGTCGCCGTGGCCGAAGGGCTGGTCGCGCTGAAGGACTGGACCTTCCTGCTGGGCCCGGGCTTCGTCGTCGGCATCGGCAACGGGCTCATCCTGGCGTGGATGATGTATCGATCCGGCCTCGTTCCGCGCGGGCTCGCGATCGTCGGACTCGTCGGCGGCGCGATGATCGTCCTGTCCGGGACCCTGGTGCTGTTCGGCGTGATCGACCAGGGAGGCGTGTGGCAGGGCGTCGCCACCATTCCCGAGTTCATCTGGGAGCTCTCGTTCGGCATCTATCTCGCGGTCACCGGCGGGCGCACGGCAATGCTCTTCGCGAAGGAGTGACGCAGGGGCGGCTCAGGCGCCGAACGCGGCGAGCCCCTCGTACACGAGCACGGCTGGCCAGAAGATCGCCAACGCGATGCCCCACAGGCCGTCGAGGAACGAGCTCGACGTATCGATGTAGTAGACGAGCCCGCCGAGCACGCCCATTCCGTACAACGGCGCTGCGCCACCGGTCGACTTGCTGCTGCTCGTGTCCTTGGCCATGCCAACCTCTTTCCGCAGTGGATACCCCACACGGTCCCCATGTAGCCGCGACCGGCTCGAACCTGCTGGCGGTCAGCGCGCGGTGACGACGACCCCGACTGTGACAACGCGTGACTTCGCGCCATCCGAACGCTGGGCGCGGATTTGCAGGTGGTAGTAGCCCGGCTTCAGGTTCGCGACGCGGACGAACTGGGAGAGGCGGATGCTGTTGAAGCCGGCGTTCAGCGATCGGACCCGCGTGGCGATGCGCCCGTAGGTCGCCTTCGTCGTCGCGTTGGTCACCTTGCGCGGGCAGGTGCGCAGCGGCTTGCCCAGGCGCGGGCTCGAGCGTCGCTGCAGCGTGTAGGTCACCTTCGCCGCCGCCGAGATGCGGTAGCGCACTGCGTTCCGGTGGCGTTGGTGCCATCCAGCCGGAGCGTGCCTGCAGTGACGGTGTAGGCGCGGCCGAACATGCCGAGGAGGTTCGCTCGTTGTCTCCGCGCCGACGCTGCCGCCGATCGGCACGATCTTGACGGTCCTGTCCAACGACGGGGTCGACCCGATCACGGGCATCCGTCGCCGCGTTCGCCGCGCCAGCGCTTCCGACGATGACGATGGACCTTCACCGGCCTCGCCGAGGGCGCACGGATCACCCTGCCGAGCGGCGACCTGGGCATCAGCCGTGTCGAACTTCCTGCGCCGCGTCCTCCAGCGAGGACTCCTCCTTGCTGCCTCAGCGCAGCTTCGAACGACCTGCTCACCGTTGCGGGCGCGGTCAACGTCACCGGCGGACCTTGCTGGTTCGTGCCGACGATTCCGGCTTCCGCGTAAGCGGGTCTGCCCCGACGCGCTGATCCGGTTCATCGAGGGCAACCACGACGAACGCCTGCGCATGTGGCTGATGGGCGAGGAGGTCTCGGACGGGATCGAGATGGCCAACGAGTGGATGAAGCTCGAGGAGGACGGCGTCATCTGGCACCCCCGCTGCGGGTTCCGTCTGCGCCCGCACTTCCTGATCCGGCACGGGGAGATCCTGGTGCTCAATGCCGCGAAGGCAGAGCAGGAGAAGACACGATCGGGTGGCTGGTTCGGACACGGCCACCGTCGGCGCACCTGGTACGAGGAGATCCCAGACCTCGAGGAGGCCTTCTCCACGATGATGTCGCCGGTCATGAGCCGCCGCGACTACGACTACGGCCCAGGTGGGTCTGGCATTGCCCCTTGGCCTCAGGGATTTCTCGTCGGTACGTTCTCCACGACGGACGAGTACGACTACGAGACGGACATAGCGCGCTGGTGGAAGGGACGACTGCTACTTAGGGGCGTGAGGTACTGATGACGCCCGTCTGCCGATGGTGCAAGAAGACACCCCGCCTCTGCACCTGTACCGAGTTTTGGTGGCGGTTCTAGCAGGCCGACTGCGGTGCCATCGTGGGGCAGTCCTCTGGCGTGCGTACACCGGGGCTCCCGTCATCCTCGTTGTCGAAGACGAGGACGTATCCGATGAACAGCAGGTAGGCGGCGAGGGCGGCGTAGCAGAGCCATTTGAGGAAATCCATCATGCCCCGCGCGTACCCAGGGTCACCACGGTGAAACTCACGCCGCCTGCTCCTGGTCCAGGTCCACTCCGACGTACTCCTCGAAGGTGTCGAGGGCGTTCCGGATGAAGTCCGCATTGGTCTCGATCCCGAGCGCGGTGGCCATGGCGAAGGAGTGGCGCATCATCATCCCCGCTCGAGCGTACTTCCTAGACCCCTCGAGGTTCCTCTCGGCCACCTCCAGCTTCTCCCGCAGCTCCTCACGGTCGTCGTAGACCTCGTTGAAGGTCTGCCTCAGGTTGGCCCTCATGGTCTGCCCGCGCTCGATCTCCCCGCGCAGGTTCCTGACCTTCTCGGCACAGTCGTCTCGCTTGCATGCGCTCATGCTGTCTTCTCCCGGTGGTCGAATCCCCAGTCCAGTGCCTTCACGGTCTCGTTGAGGCCCTTGTGCCGGTGGAGGATGTGGGCCTTCGTCTCTTCCAGCTCCTCCCGCGTCTCGATCAGGTAGTAGCCCTTGCCGGGGATGGACCCCACGGGAATCCCGTCGAGGCGCATCTGCCGGACCATGAAGCCGATGGCCCGCTGGTTCATGTCCAGGTCCTGGGCGAGGTCGTAGCTCGAGATGACGTTCTCCTTTCCGTAGCCGAGCATGTGGTGGAGGTGAGCTTCGCCGTTCATGCTGCCTCCATCTGGTCAGCCAGCTCGTTGATCGCTGCCGACAGCTCACGCATGGTGCGAAGGTTCATCACCACGAAGCCGCCGCTGATGATCTGCGCGCGATCCCGACGATCCCAGTAGCGAACGGGTCGCCTCGTTTCGACGCACGAGCATCAGTAGGCTGGGCGGTGATGCACACGCTCCCGACCGGCCGCCAGTTCACCATCCGCTGCGGCGATGATCACGCCACGGTCGTCGAGCTCGGTGGAGGCATTCGCAGCTACGTCGCGGGTGGTCGCGAGCTGCTCGACGGCTTCGGCGAGGACGAGCAGGTCACGAGCTCGCGCGGGCAGGTGCTCGCGCCGTGGCCGAACCGCATCGACGGTGGCCGCTACAGCTGGGACGGCGTGGAGCAGCAGCTGCCGCTGAACGAGGCTGCGCGCGGCAACGCATCGCACGGGCTGCTGCGATTCGTGCGCTGGGAGTCCACCGAGCAGGCGGCTGGTTCCGTGACGCTGTCGAGCGTCGTGCTGCCGCAGCCGGGCTATCCGTTCGCGGTCGCCGTGTCGGTCCAGTACCAGCTCGATGACCACGGCCTGCATGTCACCACGACGGCGCGCAACGTCGGCGCGGCGGCACTTCCGTGGGCGAGCGGTCAGCATCCGTACCTGGCGGCGCCCGACGGCGGGCTGGTGGATCACTGCACGCTCGAGCTGCACGCCGCGACGATGCTGCCGGCCGACAAGCGTGGCCTGCCGCTCGCACCCGAGCCCACGCGCGGGACATCCTTCGACCTGCGCGAGCCGCGTCCGCTTGGCGACCTGCAGCTCGACACTGCATTCACCGACCTCGACCGCGACGCCGACGGGCATGCGATCGTGCGGCTGCTCGCCGCGGACGGCCGCGGCACGCAGCTGACGGTCGATCGCAGCTACCCGTGGATCCAGCTGTTCACGGGCGACACCCTGCCGGCAGACCGACGCCGCCGCGGGCTCGCCGTGGAGCCGATGACGGCGCCTGCGAACGCCTTCCGCTCTGGTACCGACGTCGTGCGCCTCGAGCCTGGCGCGAGCACCGCATCGACCTGGCACCTCTGCGCGGTGCACCCGGGCTAGCAGGCGGGTACAGTCGATCCATGGCCAAGGATGAAGACAAGCTCCAGCGTTTCCTCGACCGCGCCGCGCCGAGCCTGCGCAAGCTCGACGAGGTGATCTCCGGCAACGAGACGCTCAGCGCTGCGCGCGAGGCGGTGGCCGACCGCGTCGCCGACGCATCGAAGCAGGCGATCGACGCGCTTCGTGGCACCGATACCCCGCGTACCGTGGAAGGGGAAGTGCGCTCCGCGGATGCGACGCCCGTCACGGGCGTCCACGACGCCGGCAGCGATCGGGGCGTGACACCAGCGACACCCGCGACCACGCCACCACCGACCTCGTCCCCGACGACGAAGATCACCAGCTCCGCGCACTGGGATCGCGCGCGCCTCACGCGCATGGCCGCGGCTGCAGGTCGCGAGGCGATCCGGCCCGCCGCTGCTACTCCCGAGCGCCTGCGCGCAATGCGCAGCGCGGGCGCGGTCACGGCCGCATTCGTCGCGTCGCTGATCGTCTGGAACGTGCTGCGCCGCAGGTGACGACTGCGAGCGTTACTGCTCGGGCAGCACCTTCAGCAGGAACGAGCCGCCACCAATGACCTTGGCGCCGTGAGCCTCGACCCGCTCGCGCAGCGCGCGGTCGCTCGTTGCAACGATCACGGGCTGGGAATCCGCGCGCAGCTCCTCGACCTCGCGCACGATGACATCGTCGGCGATCTCGCCCTCGGTCGCAACGACCACGGTGCGCTCGTCATGCTCGAACATGCCCGTGCCCTCGCCGTCATACGTGCCGTCGAAGACCACTGCCACGATCGGCGTTCGCGGATGCTCGGCAGCCCAGCGAGCGATGGCTTCGACGAGCTCACGCTCGCCGGCGTTGGGCCAGCGCGATCGCATGACGTTGCGTCCATCGATGATCATGTGGAGGAACATCGCGCCATCATACGGCCGGGAGTGGGCGCCGGATGCCGATATATTCCAGCGATGCTCACTGACCGGCTTCCCCAGATCGCTTCCCGTACCGCCCTTCGAACGAGCAGCCTGCTCCTTGCATTCGTCCTTGGCGCGCTGGTGGTACTGGCCGGGCTTCCGGGCTCGGCGCAGGCGGCCGTGACCTTCACGAGCACCGATTTCCCTGCTGGCCAGAACTCCTTCTCGGTCGACGTCGGCGACTTCAACGAGGACGGCAGCTTGGACGTGGTGGGGGCAGGTGGTGCCAACGTGACACTGCTGTTGGGTGACGGCGCCGGGGCGTTCGCAGCACCCCTTTCCTTCGCGGTGGGCTCCAACCCACAATCCGTCGTTGTCGGCGACGTCGACGCGGACGGCAACCTCGACGTGGTCGCCGCCAACCTCGACTCCAACAGCATCTCGGTGCTGCTCGGGACCGGCACGGGCAGCTTCGCCGCGCAGTCCCAGTTCGCGGTCAGCCCTGGTGCGAACCCCAGGAACGTGGTGCTCGGCGACATCGACGGTGATGGTGACCTCGATGCCGCGACCGCGAACAACAACGTAGGCACGGTCTCCGTGCTCACCGGCGACGGCTCGGGATCGTTCGGTCCCGCTGCGACCGTTGCGATGGGCGCAGGCGCCGCCGATCTTGCGTTCGGAGACCTCAACGGTGACGGCCGGCTCGACCTTGCGACCACGAACGGGAGCCCTCTGTTCACATACCGACTGGGCAACGGCGACGGCACGTTCGGCGCGCTGTCCACCGTGGCACTGGGTGCGGGCCAGGGGGACGTCATGCTCGTGGATGTCGGCGGCGACGGGCACCTCGATGCGATCACGACGAGCCCGGGCGCAGACACGGTCCTGGTCCTGACAGGGGACGGGATCGGCGGATTCGCGGCGCCCGTCGCGTATCCCGTGGGTGACTTGCCGATTGGTCTCGTGGCCCGCGACTTGAGCGGTGACGGCAGGGTGGACCTCGCCGTCACGAACGTGCTCGCAAACTCCGTCACGTTACTCCTCGGCACAGGCGGTGGCGCCTTCGCGGTACACGCCTCCTACCCGGTTGGAGCGGCGAACTATGGCATTGGTTCCAGCGACTTCAACGCGGATGGCAGGCTCGACCTGGTGACATCGAACGTCGGTGCAACTTCCATCTCGATGCTGCTCAACACGCGCAGCTACCTCTGCGGCGATGGCCTCGACAACGACGGCGACGGCATCATCGACTTCCCGGCGGACCAGGGCTGCTCGTCAGCGACCAGCGATACCGAATCGCCGAACCCGACCGCAACGACGCTGACACTATCATCGACGTCAGTGACCGAGGGCTCGAGCGTCACCTTCACGGCGTCGGTGTCAGGTGGCGCGACGCCCACCGGTGCGGTCACCTTCCGCGACGGTGCAACGATCATCGCCACGGTCGCGCTGGGCGCCACTGGAGCGGCGTCGACCACCACGTCCACGCTCGCAGTCGGCAATCACTCGATCAGCGCCAGCTACGCAGGCGACGGTGGGCATGCCGCATCGGTGTCGGCGACGGCGACGGTCTCGGTTCGGGCGCGTCCGAGCGATCCAGTCAATCCAGTGAATCCGGTCGTTCCGGCCAGCGAGCCGCTCACCCTCACCAACCTCACCGTGTTCGGCTCGTGCATCTCGAAGTACACCCGCGACATCGCGGTGCGCTACCGGCTCTCGAGCGCCGCTCGCGTCACCTACACCCTGCAGCGCCGCACCAACCCGCCCCTGCGCGTGCCGTTCCGCACGTGTCCGAAGCGCCTCAGCGGCGGCGCGGCGCCGTCGACCTTCAAGAACATTGCCACGCGGGTCCGACCGCTGCAGGCCGGCACGAACCGTCTTCGCCTCTCCCAGTTCGTCCGGGTCGCGAACCTGACGCCCGGCGTGTACCGGCTGCGCATCGCGGCCGTGCGCGCCGACGGCTCCCGAGTTCGAACCGCGAACATCGGCTTCATCGTCACCGCGCGCTAATGGGCGAACGGCCCGCGGTTCGGCCGAGCGCCGTGCCATCAACAACTCGTATCAAATCTGTTCGTCGACACGACGATGGGTCTCGCGTTGCTCACGACCGAAAGTCATCAATGCTGCTCTCCTTCCGCCGTGCCCGTCTCCTCGCAGTGCCGACAGTCGCCGCGCTCGCGCTGCTCATGCCATCACTGGCGAACGCCGAGGAGGCGCCGACGCTCGTCTCTGCGCCTTCGGTGACGGGAGACGTCATCGCCGGCGGCACGGTGAGCTGCGATGGCGTGGTATTCGCCGGCGAGAACCTCGTCGACGCGACGTTCGGGTGGTACATCGCCGGCGGCGGCCAGGTCGGCTCCGGTCAGGTTTATGTGCCAACACGCGAACAGATCGGCTACGAGATCAGCTGCCGTGCGTCGGTGTCGAACGGCGCGGGCACCCTCGACGCCTTCAGTGGCCAGTACGCAGTCGAGGATGGAACCCCCTCGAGCGACAGCTCGCCGAAGATCGTCGGCAAGGCGACTCCCGGCCTTGCCGTGACCTGCACCCCGGGCACCTGGACCGGCGAGGGCAACACCCTCAGCTACCAGTGGACGCTCAACGAGAAGCCGATCGCGGGTGCGACCTCGGCCCGCCTGCTGCTGCTCGATGCCTACTCCGACAAGGAGGTCGTGTGCCGCGTGACTGCCACCAACGCCAGCGGCTCGGCGAGCACGAACAGCAACACCGTCTCGCCCTTCCATCCGCCGATCCTCGCGCCGCTCGCCAAGAAGCAGCCGGCGCTGCCCAAGCTCAAGGCCGCGATCGCGGGGGGCATCACCTCGAAGCTCGTCTGCAACGCCTCCTGCACCACCCAGTCGCATGCCTTCATGCTTGCGACCGATGCGAAGCGGCTCGGCATCCGCGGCAGGAACCTCGGTGGCCTGATCATCATCGGAACCGGTACGGCCAAGCGCACCTACAAGGGTGAGCTGCTCGTCACGACCAGGTTCACCGCCAGTGCCAAGAAGGGCCTCGCCAAGATCAAGACGCCCACGCGGATCGACCTGCTGTTCGAGACGGCATGGGGCCCGAAGTACTCGCACAAGATGTACCACGTCGCCACCTCGACGAGCGTCAAGCTGCGCCGCTGACGACCCCACCCCCGCGTGCGCTGCTGCGACGAGTCCATGCATCGCGGCCGTTTCGCCATTCCGCTCCAGGTCAGCCTCGCCAAGTATGTGGTCGTACACACATGAGGAAACTCGACCACAAGGAGTAGGACCATGAAGCGACTCAAGGGACGCACGGCGCTCGTGACCGGAGCGGCAAGCGGCATCGGACGAGCGACCGCGCGCAGGCTCGCTGCCGAGGGTGCGATCGTCATCATCTCCGACATCCAGCAGGAGGCCGGCGAGGCGGCTGCGGCGGAGCTTCGCGAGGAGGGCTCGACGGCGACCTTCGTCCAGCACGACGTGACGAGCGAGGACGGCTGGAAGCAGGTCATCGACCAGGTGGTCGCCGAGCACGGCAAGCTCGACATCCTGGTCAACAACGCCGGCATCGGTGACTCACTGCCGATCGAAGAGACGGACATGAAGACCTGGGACCGCACCATCGCCGTGACCCAGACGAGCGTCTTCCTCGGCATGAAGGCCGCCGCCGAGGCGCTCAAGGCATCGGGCAACGGCTCGGTCATCAACATCAGCTCGATCTTCGGCACGAGCGGCGGGTTCGGCGTGTCACCGGCGTATCACGCCGCCAAGGGCGCGGTGCGGCTGCTGACCAAGACCACGGCGCTGCACTGGGCGACCGAGGGCGTTCGCGTCAACTCGGTCCATCCCGGCTTCATCGACACGCCGATCCTCGACCAGAACCGTGACGAGGCATCGATGGGCGCGATGGTCGGCACCACGCCGATGGGTCGGCTCGGCAAGCCGGAGGAGATCGCCGCCGCGATCGCCTTCCTGGCGAGCGACGACGCAGCGTTCGTCACCGGCTCGGAGCTGTACGTCGACGGTGGCTTCACGGCTCGGTAGCGGAGCGTGCTGGGTCCGACACCTAGGTAGGCGCCACGACCTCGAAGATGGCCTCGGCCCAGTACTTGCCCGGCGTCTGTGAGTCGGACGGGCGAATGCCGAACCGGAAGGTGGCAGTTGCCCCGAGCGTGGTGGCGACCGTCGTGTGGGCCGCGGTGGCCGTTCCGGCTCCGGTGTTCGCGGGCATCGCCCGCCAGTGGACACCGTCGGTCTGTGCGCAGCCGGCATTGACCGGCCAGTCATTCGTCGCCGTCGTGGCGGACAGGCACGCCCCGAAGGCGCTGGTCGCGGACGGCGAGTCCCAGTCTGCGGGACCGTTGCTGTAGTCGGTGATGGATCCGCCATCGTCGAAGACGAATACGGACGGATCGGTGCTGTTCGCGCCACCGGTATCGGCGTGGCCCATGACCGCGATCCGCCCGTCACGGAAGGGAAGGATCTGTGCGGCGCCCTCGAGCCCCGCGCCGGCGGTGTTCGACACTTCGTGGTATCCATCGCCGCCGAATCGCGAGTCCGGAACCCCATCGGGGTCGAAGGCGGCGATCCTCGTGTCGGTGCCGCCCGGGCAGGAAACGCCGCTCCCGCTCGCGCCGAGCATGAGCACCCCGTCGCTTCGCAGCACTGCCGTCTCGGGCGCGCAGTTCGCGATCGCAGCGGCCTGGACAGCGATGCCGCCCGCTCCCCACGTCCCATCGAGGGTGCCGGCCTGGATCCGCGCAGCGAAGATGCCTGCGCCGTTCGCCCCTGACAGGTAGATCTTGCCGTCGGGCGCGATCGACAGGACTTCCCCGTTGTCGATCCCGGCGCCGGGGACATCGATGCGAAGGAAGTTGTCCGCGGCGGAGAAGGTGGCGTCCGGAGCGCCGGCCGCCGTGTAGCGAGCAACGAAGCCCTGGTTGCCGGCCTCGCCGCCGAGCAGGATCCGGCCGGAGTCATCGACTGCGACGTCGCTCGCCCAGGGGCGCGTCATCGCACCGCCCGACGCGGGGAAGTCGTCGTAGGCACCCCCATCTCCGCTGAACGTGGAGTCGGGCTGGCCGTTGGTGGTGAACCTGCCGAACACCGCGTGCGTGCCGTCGGTCCAGCACGCTTCGGTCGGTGAGGCGCAGCCCGCCACGACGACCTTGTCGTCGGCCTGGATCGTGACGGCGTCGATCATGTCGATCCCCGGGGAGCCCGACGTGAGCCAGGCGTATCCGCCGGTGCCGTAGCTGGGGTCTAGGGTTCCGTTGACGTTGAGCCGGATCGTCCACATCCGATCCTCGGCGGGGGACTGCGCCCTCGCTGCGAGCACGAGCTTGCCGTCGGATTGCTGGACCGCATCGATCACCCACCAGGCGCTCGCGTGGGCGAGGGTGACGATCCCGTCACCGGTGCCATTGCTCAGGGGATCGTCGAAGGTGGTATCGAGCGATCCGTCGGTGTTGTAGCGGATGGCGAGCCCCTGCCCAGCGCTGGAGCCGACGGCGATGAGCTTGCCGTCGCGCTGGACGAGACCGCCGCCGATGACCTGGGCCCCTGCCATCGAGGTCAGCACCTTGCCGGTCGCCGGCCACCCCGCCGGATCGGTCGTATCGAGCGCCTCGGTGCCGTACCGCCACATCGCGCTCGCCCCGCCGCCATCGGCCTGGAACATCCGCAGCGCTGCCGTGTTGTTGGAGGATCCGAAGGTGATCGTGCACGGGCCGGTCAGGGCCGGCTGGTTCGGCAGCACCGATCCGAAGCTGAGCACCCCGGGAGTCGCGGCGTCGTCGCAGGCCGTCGCGTCGACCTGGGTGGCGCCCAGCACCGTCGCCGTGACGACCACGTTCGACGACGCGGCGGGCGCAGGTTGCGTGGCCACCGCTACCGCGGCTGCGAAGGAGCACAGGGCCATGAACGTGCGACCCATGCGGGGCAGATGGAGCCCGGACAGGCGTGGACGCGGCATGGAAAAGGCATCGTCACACCGCGTGAGCGACTTGAACCCAGTCGAGCGCTCGGTGACGGCTCAGACGAGCCGTGCGTAGTCTCGTGAGATCTGCATCAGCGACGTGAATGCGGCGTCGAAGTCAGTCAATGTGTCGTTGCCGCACAGGCGAACGCCCACGACGGCGTCGGAACCTCCGCCAGGCCGCCATCGCTGCTCTGCGTCGACGATCTCGAACTGCCCGCCAGTTCCCGACGCTGCCACTATGGCATCGAACTTGAAGACGTCGAGCATGCCAGCCTGAACGGCAAAGTCGGCGGTGCGGCAGATCGTAGACATAACGGGTCCTGACTGATCATGGAGCGGCGATCGTGGAGGGCGAACCCTAGGGGTGGGCAGCCGTCCGGGTGAGCTGCGCGGGCGCGGACGGCCGGAGCCGGCCGCGTCGTCAGCCGCCGTGGACCTGCGGCCGGCCGCGTGAGCAGACCACGGACCAGCCCCGCTTCACAGCGTTGCTAGCTTGTACGGGCCGTGCAAACACACCCTTTGGAGCAACACTCGATGCCGACCGTCAAGTCGTACGCCGCAACGTCCCCGACCGACCCACTCGTCCCGCAGCCGCTGGAGCGGCGCGATGTCGGACCCCATGACGTCCTGATCGAGATCGCGTACGCGGGCATCTGCCACTCAGACATCCACACCGTGCGCGGCGACTGGGGTCCGATCGCGTACCCACAGGTCGTGGGCCACGAGATCGTCGGGCACGTGCGGGAAGTCGGGGCCCAGGTCACGAAGCATCAGGTCGGGGACCGGGTCGGCGTGGGCTGCATGGTCAACTCCTGCCGCAGCTGCGATCAGTGCGAGGAGGGCCGCGAGCAGTACTGCCGGGAAGGCAACGTCGGGACCTACGCCAGCGTCGACGTGGACGGCTCGATCACCCAGGGCGGGTACTCGCAGGCCGTCGTGGTGAACGAGGAATTCGTGCTGCGGGTGCCCGAGTCGCTCGACTTCGCGCGCGTTGCGCCTCTGCTCTGTGCCGGCATCACGCTCTACTCGCCGCTGCGGCACTGGAACGTCGGGCCCGGCACGAAGGTCGCCATCGTCGGTATGGGCGGGCTCGGCCACATGGGCGTGCGGATCGCACATGCACTGGGCGCCGAGGTGACGGTGCTCTCCCAGAGCCTACGCAAGCAGGAGGACGGCCTCCGGCTCGGCGCCGACCACTTCTACGCCACGAGTGACCCGGCGACCTTCGACGAGCTGGCTGGGCGCTTCGACGTCATCATCAACTCCGTCTCCGCCCCACTCGACATCACCGCCTACCTCAACCTGCTCGACGTCGACGGCACGCTCATCAACGTCGGTGCGCCGCCGGAGCCGCTGGAGGTTGCCGCCTTCGCGCTGATCGGCAAGCGGCGAAGCTTCGCCGGCTCGATGATCGGTGGCATCGCCGAGACGCAGGAGATGCTCGACTTCTGCGCCGAGCACGACATCCTTCCCGAGACCGAGCTGATCCAGGCGTCGTACATCAACGAGGCCTACGAGCGCGTCCTCGCATCCGACGTGCGCTACCGCTTCGTGATCGACGCCTCGACCTTCTGACCGCTCGGGTCAGTCGAGCGCCTCGGCGAGGCCGATCAGGATGCCTTCGTGCCCGCGGATGTAGCAGAGCCGATACGCGTCCTCGTACTGCACGACCTCGCTGCTGACGAGCGCGGCGCCAGCGGCCAGCGCGCGCTCGAGCGTCGCATCGATGTCCTCGACCCGGAACATCACGCGCAGGTAGCCGAGCGCATTGACCGGCGCTGTGCGGTGATCGGCAATCACCTCGGGCGCGAGGAAGCGCGACAGCTCGAGGCGCCCATACCCGTCCGGCGTGCGCAGCATCGCGATCTCGACCGTCTGGTCGCCCAGCCCGGTGACGCGCCCCGCCCACTCGCCCTCGACCATTCCCTGGCCCTCGAGCTCCAGCCCGAGCGTCTGGAAGAAGTCGATCGCCCCTGCGAGGTCCTCGACGACGATGCCAACGTTGTCCAGCGTGAGAGTCATGCGGCGAATCTACAGCTGCCGCTCGGGGGTGGCGAAGCGAGACGGCTTCCGGCCTTGGCAATGCCACTACAATCCAAGCCATGAGCATCACCATCCATGCGCCCAGCGTCCGCTACATCGCGATCGGCGACTCGTTCTCCGAGGGAGTCGGTGACGAGCTGCCGGACGGCTTCGTGCGCGGCTGGGCTGACCTCGCGGCGCAGGGCTGGGCCGACGCACTCGGAGAGCCGATCGCGTACGCGAACCTCGCGATCCGCGGCAAGCTCGTCGGGCCGATCGTTCGCGAGCAGCTCGACGCCGCGCTCGCGCTCGGCCCGACGCACCTGTCCTTCAACGGCGGCGGCAATGACATGTTGCGCCCGCGCGCGGATCTCGAAGGCATCCTCGCCCTCGTCGGTGAGGTCGTGGAGCGGTGCGCACGCGAGGGCGTGCAGCTCATCCTGCTGAGCGGGGGCAACCCCTGTGCGCGTCTGCCACTCGGCCGTCGCATCCAGGAGCGCGGCGACGTGCTCGCGCACGCGATCGAGGACCGCTTCGGTGACCGTCCCGACCTGCTGCTGTCGCAGAACTGGTTCGACGCGACGCTCGCGACCGCGCCCTTCTGGTCGGCGGATCGCCTGCACATGAACACGCGCGGCCACCACCGCGTCGCCGCGCGCCTGCTCGACCGACTCGGCGCCGCGCCCCCCGAGGAGTGGTGGAACATCGACCTGGCCGAGGCGGAGCACGAGCTGCGCGGAGCCGCCTACTACCGCACCCATGTCGGGCCCTGGCTCAAGCGCCGGCTGACCGGAACCTCTTCCGGCGACGGTCGCACCGCCAAGCACCCCCGCTGGATCGACGTCGCGCCGATGAGCGAGCTCGCGCGCTGACTTCTTTGCCACGTGTCAGTGACCGCCCGATCTGGGGCGAAGACGTTGCGCATCATTGACGATGCGCGCGCCTTTCGTGACGGTGGCTGCTTCAGCGTTGGTGGGGTTCACCAACAAGGAGCAACCGATGCATTCGCACATGTACTTCTATGCCGAGTCGGCGCGGCCCGACTGGAACGCCTCGACACCGTCCGACGGCGAGGCGTGCGCCCGAGTTCGGTTGATAGCAGACGCCCTGCTCGAAGCCGTTCCAGCCTTGAGCGAGTGGAAGCGCGAGCACGATAGCGGCGCCGCCGTCGGGCTCTACCTATCACCCCTGGATTGGGTCGCCGTGTACGCCGACCACGTGCACTGGGACATCAAGTACCGCGGGCCTGGCGAGTTGGAGGAGTTCGACACGATGCCGACACTCCGCACGGTCGCGGCAACCCTCGAACGCGTGGCAGGCTTCGACTTTTTCGAAAATGGTTGCCAAGGGTTGGACCGGCGCGGTGACATCGAAGAAATGCGAGCCGTGCTGCGGGGCGACTACGAGCGTCGGAATCTCTCGAGCTGACGTGTGGGTTGACCAGTCGCGTCTTCCGATATCATTAGGTGATATCACTGGTTTGATGGTATGGGTTTGAATACACGACATCGGGACGGTGCTCGCCAAGATCGAGCACCGATCCGGGCTTCCGAAGTGGTCAGAGGTCGCAGCGCTTGTAGAGGCTCTCGGAGGAATCCTCGAGGAGCGTGCCGGTTCTCGGATCGGCGTCATACACAAGGGGCTCCGCAATGACCTGCGCAACTTCCTCGTCCAGGCTGGGGTGATCGAATGAAGACCTACAAGGGATACGAAGCTCAGATCGAGTACGACGGCGATGCTCGACTCTTCCATGGGTCCGTGCCGAACATCCGAAGCGTGATCACGTTCGCAGGTGACAGCGTCGATGAGCTCGAGCAGGCGTTCCATGACTCGGTCGACTGCTACCTCGACCTGTGCGAGCGCCAGGGCATCTCGCCGGCCAAGCCGTACAGCGGCAACTTCCTGATCCGAGTCGATCCGGCGCTCCACGGCCGAGCGGCGGCATCTGCTTCGAAGGCGGGAAGTAGTCTCAACGCCTGGATGGCCGATGCGATCGAGGAGAAGCTGGAGCGTCCGGTTCCATCGAAGGCGCGCGCGGGAACTTCGGGTGCCAAGATCGGGAACTCAGCAGTAACCAAGTCCGCCGCGAAGCGGGTTGTCGCGCCATCGGT